>SDZZ01000856.1 GCA_004173255.1 Chitinophagaceae bacterium
CTTACTGGAGTATTGTTACAACAGTAATTTCCACCGGGTCGGTAAACTCCATGCATGACAGTGCAATGCCTGTGTCCGGCCTTATGCAGATGCTGGCTATGATGATCAACGCCTTTTACGGGGGCTGTGGTGTGGGGTTGTTGAACTACCTCATCTATATCATCATTGCAGTGTTTATCTCGGGATTGATGGTGGGCCGTACCCCCGAGTTTATGGGCCATAAAGTGGAGGCCAGGGAAATCAAGATTGCGGCAATAGTGACCCTGATGTCTGCTTTCCTGGTAAAAGGTTTCACTGCACTGGCTGCCTACATGGTCGTTCATCATGCGGCAACCGGATGGGCGGTGCAACCGGCTAACTGGCTCAATAACCCATCCTATCATGGTTTTTCGGAAATGCTGTATGAGTTTACCTCTGCCAATGCCAATAACGGTAGCGGGTTCGAGGGATTGGGGGATAATAACGTCTTCTGGAATATAACCACCGGTTTTGTGCTGTTGTTTGCAAGGTTCCTCCCCATCATTGCGCCAGTGGCAATCATCGGGCTCATGGCAAATAAAAAGTTTATTCCGGAGTCGCCTGGTACGCTGCGGACTGACTCCTGGACATTCGGGGTCATGACCTTTGCGGTAATCATTGTGATTAATGCATTGTCTTTCTTTCCTGCACTGGCACTTGGGCCGATCGCTGAATACTTTTCCTTAAAATAAAATGAATCTTAAATATCATGTTACAAAGAAAACGCGAAATAAAATTATTTGACCCGGCCCTGCTTGGAACAGCTGTTAAACAGTCCTTCGTCAAGCTGCACCCCGGGGCCCTGGTTAAAAACCCCGTGATGTTCACGGTCGAGATTGGTACAGCCGTGATGCTGGTGGTAGTTATGGTCCAACTGGCAACAGGTGACCTCACCCAGGGCCAGCTCTGGTACAACATGACCATTTTTTCAATATTGTTCCTCACGGTGCTCTTCGCCAACTTTGCAGAAGCCCTGGCCGAAGCAAGGGGTAAGGCACAGGCGGAGAGTTTGCGCCGCACCCGCGAAGAAACACCTGCTAAAAAATTGAATGACACAGCTGCAGGTTTTGGTGG
>SDZZ01000857.1 GCA_004173255.1 Chitinophagaceae bacterium
AGGACAGGCACCGGCAGGGCCGGAGCGGGCCGGTAAACGCCCATCGGCGGACCCAGGCTTTCAGGCCATTGGGTAACCGGACCTGGCTATCCGTTGCCCGGTCACCCTGTACTTATTCGACCCGGGTGTGAATAATTATTTTAAAACTGAATTAACCTTTCCATATTTTTAGATAATGCAAGACCACTACCAGCTTCTACAGACTATTTATGAGATTGTGAAGGATGACCCGCAGCCAGAAAAGTATGCCTGCCGCCCGAGGGAATTGATCCTTCGCCAGCTGCAGGACTGGTCGGTTATCCAGGAGCATATCGACCTGCTCGCCGGGGAAGATCTCCTGCAGACCGAACAACAGGATACGCTCATCATCCGGATTACGGCCGCAGGTATTGAACGGGCAAAGATGGTGAATGCCCTCACGAGGGATAAGGATCTCAGCCAGTAAAAAAGTACAAAGGCGTTTAACCGCCAGGGGAAATAGGGCCGGGTAACAGGAACCGCCGCAATTTACCAGTTACATAAAAGCATAAAAAAAACCGGCAATTGCCGGTTTTTTCGTTTTCGGAGGGAATAATTTCTTACTTGACTTTGTTGATAACGAGGTCAGATACAACGTGTGAGTTGCGGTTAACTTCGTAAACGATAGTCTTGTTGCTTTTCTTACCGGTGATTTCGAAACGTACTGAAGCATCACCTAATTCTTCGGTGTTCAGCATGAATTTCTTACCAGCTACACCACTCTTTACGTTGTCTTTGTAAAGAACAACATTGTTTTCGTCGATAACTGATACGGTGTACTCAGTTTCTTCGGGATGGTTAGCGGTCAGTTGGAAGATCGGCTGGTTCTTCAGGTTGCCGATAAATTTCAGCTCAACGCCTGAAGTGTTGGTTTCGTCGATCGCTAACGCTTTTGTAGAGAAAGATACCGTGAAGATTGCTACGAGGGCTACTGCCAGTGCTTTGTTGAAGATGTTTTTCATGACTTTACTTTTAGGGTTTTTTTTAAATACTATACTATTTGCTATACTAAGTTTGATGGGGCAATCGCAAATGAGTTGGATGGTAGCAATCGGGGTGGGGCAATCGGGGAG
>SDZZ01000858.1 GCA_004173255.1 Chitinophagaceae bacterium
CGGCTTACCGATACAAACGATGTATCAAAACTCCAGATCGGTTTCAGGTCACAACCAGCGTTGCGAAGCGTTTCGAAATGGAAGGTCTTTGACAGGTCGCAAAGATCGACTGGTCCTGAGACCTGGATGCTGCTGCATTTCGGAACGCTTACACACATGATGTGGCTTACATTGAGACCCTGGTCATCGGGCAGCGTAGTTACTGTAATATTGCGGTCATTGTAATATTGACCGATTGGTATTTCATAAAAAGGACGGTTGGTGGGAGTGAATACGAGGTCCTGTCGGGTGAGCGCCGATTGCGATGAGCCGCAGAGTCCGAGTACACCCAGTGCATCATATTTTTTGAACTGGCTGATGGCACCGGCCGTACCGGCATAAGGGAAATAGTTACTCGTTACGAAAATATAGCCCTGGTCATTGACGGCCATGCCCGCGCCGAGTGCATCAAACTGCACGTCCTGCATTTTATCATAAACAATATTGAGTGCACCATCGGCTTTCAACACTACTTCCTGCGTGGATGCGCCAAGTGGTCGCTGGTAGGTCATGTAAATAAACCCATCCCGCATGGTGGCTGCGCGTGGGTAACCTGAGTTGAGCAGTGTTTTATACTGAAGCATATTGCCCAGGCTATCGAGTGAGGCCATCACTACCTCGCCATTGGTATTGTTGGATGAAACAGAATAGATTTTATTATTCATGTATCCTGCGGAAATAATCCGACCGGTAGAATTCATACCCGGGGTGGAATGGAATAGCGAGCTCTGTACCTCACCGGTATTGCGGTCCAGCCGCAGGGTGGAATACCCCCGCTCGCCCGGAGCCAGCACTACCAGTGACGTTCCGGTAATCACACATGCCAGTGAAGTGATCACCTGGCTGTTTGATTCATAGAGTTTGGTCCAGAGCGCATTTCCGTTGCGATCCATCTTAAACACCAGGATTTTTGCCGTGCTGAAATAGCCCGGGTCATTCTGCAGGAAATAAATGTTACCGTCTGCGTCGGTGGCATTAAAATCCAGTGATGCAAACGCGCTTCCGGTTTTATGTGTTTTAACCCAGATTACGTTGAGGTCCTGGTCCAGCT
>SDZZ01000859.1 GCA_004173255.1 Chitinophagaceae bacterium
TCCAGAACCTTTCGGTAAGCAAAAACGTTGCTTCGGGTACCCTTAGCTATAGTGCAAGGGCTGGTGCTTCGGGAACAGCGATTGTAACGGTGACAGTTAGGGACAATGGTGGAACGGCAAATGGGGGCGTGGATGTTGTGGTGCGTACATTCAATATTACCATCAATGCATTACCGGACCTAGTGGTGGTAAGCGATAAGGGCGCTTCGGTAAGCAAGGGAGAAACGATCAGGCTGACCGCCTCGGGAGGCAGCAGCTATGTATGGTCGAATGCGGCAGGTATTATTAGTGGACAGAATACAGCTGTACTTACGGTACGTCCGAGCGTGAATACGACCTATACCGTTACTGCAACAAGTGCTGCCGGATGTAGCCAAAGTTCGAGCTTTACCATCGAGGTGGCCAGTGATTTTCTGAAGCTGAACATCTCTAATCTTTTGACGCCAAACGGTGATGGTTTCAACGATAAGTGGATCATCGAGAACATCGACCTGTATCCGAACAATTCTGTGCGTGTGTTCGACAAGTCGGGCCGTACGGTTTACGAGAAAAAAGGATATGACAACAGCTGGGAGGGAACCCTGCGCGGGGTTCCTCTGGCCGAGGACACCTATTATTATGTGATCGACTTCGGACCTGGTTTTGGGGCACTGAAAGGTTTTATCACCATTTTAAGTAGTAAATAGAAATTGATATAGCGGGTGGTGTTTTTCTGCCCGCAAAAAAAAAATACAGCATGAACGACATGATTAAAAATAAGATATTCGCAGCGATGGCCGTGGCCATCATCCTGATGGGAGTTTTCCAAGGGAAGGTGTCTGCCCAGTTGAACCCTGCCGCTGCACAATATTATGTGAACCAGTACATCGCCAATCCGGCCTTTGCCGGGGCGGCAAGAGGTACTACCTTCAACGGGACCTATAGGGCGCTGTGGACCAGTATACCCGGGGCCCCGGTTTCCCAGAACCTGACTGCCGAGTATGGCTTTGAGAAGGTGGGGATTGGGCTGAGTTTGTTCAATGAGAAATCTGGACTGCTCGGGCAGACCAGGGTGGTGGCCACCTATGCCTATCACCTGCCGCTATCGG
>SDZZ01000316.1 GCA_004173255.1 Chitinophagaceae bacterium
GCGAGGAATGTTCAAAACGTATACCCGCCCTGGCGGCCAGGGAATTGGTGACATAAATATCTGCTTCGCCAAAAGCCGCTCCCAGCGAACTGTTCAGCCTGCCGCGATAGGTATTCCCGTCAAAGTCAGTGTAATTATTCTTGTCCCGCGCAATATTGTATTCAACCCCGAAACGAACTGCACTGAGTGCTTTCAGTCTTTTTTCAAATACGGCCTTGCTGTTGATGAAGGTACCCTTTGTATGTACCTCAAAGTTTTTTGCTTCGAGTCCTTCGAGTAATACTTCCTGCTTCTGCTGGTCGGTCATATTCCCATCGATATCATCCTTGTTATTGGTGTACGATATCCCAAGCATCACTTTCCACCCGCTACCCATATTCTCTTTCCACGAAAGGTTGTGGTAGCTATTGAAATTTTTTATGGCAAAGCGATCGAGGTATCCCAGCGAATCGATGCTGTTGGTGGTGAATGCCAGTTTGCTTGCACTGAAATAGCCATAGTATTTCAGGATGCCCGTTGAGGAAGTTTTGATGCGGAAGTTTGCATCGCCGTTATGGTAAGCGGGTGCAGTAGAGAAGTCCTGCTTCTGTTTGATTACGGCAAAAGCCGGCGCCAGGTTGGTGTAGCTGTAATTGACACCGTACGACGATTTTTTATCTTTTGCCAGTTGCTGGATCCCGCCGCTGAGTCCAAGAACGGAGATACCTGCACTGGCCGACGCACGCTCGGGCAGGTCGATCGATTCCAGGATGAGGGCAGATGAAAGTGCCTGGCCATAGAGCGCCGAATATCCACCTGTGCTGAACACCGTTCCTTTAAACAGGAATGGCGAAAACCGGCTGAACTGCGCAATGTTGGGTACACTGCTGAAGAAAAAATTGTTGACCAGCGTGCCATCGATAAAGGTTTTCGTTTCGGCAGCGGTTCCGCCGCGGACAAATAAACCCTCACTCTCCCCCACCTGCTGCGCCCCGGGCAATGTTTTAAGGGCACCGGTTACATCGCCGTTTGCGCTGGCAGTGGTCACAATGTCGATCGGATCCAGCACCACCCCTGCCCTTTTGCGGTCACTCGCTTCAAATGTACCGGCGGTCAGCACCACTGCCCTCAGTTCGCTGATCTCTTCTTTCAGTTGCAGCGAAAGTTCGGGTACAGGGTTGTCAAGGTTAATGGGCTGTTCGAGCGGCCGGAAATTGGCCGAGGTAACGGATAATACCTGGTTCCCTTTTTCGGAGGTCGTGAAACTGAAATGCCCGGTCGAGTCGGCCGTGGCACCATCGTACGTATCCTTCAGTGTAACGCTGGCATTGGGAACGGGTTGTCCTTTGCCGTTTTTGACAGTGCCTTTTACTGTGACCTGGGCGGCCGCCATAAAAGCTGGCAGCAGCGCAGTGATGAGGCAGGTTAGCCGGAGATGAAATTTCATGTCTGGAGGTTATGGTAACTCAAACATAAACTGGTTTATGATATAAACCTTACCGTTCATCCAAAAAAAGGCCGGGGACCCTCGTACCCGGCCGGAAAAACCCTCAGAAAAATGTCATTCGCATTGGAAACAACTTTAACGCTTATGCAAGACCAAAGTAATACCGGGAATTCAACGGTGCAAGTTTCCCGCGTACATTTCTTTGGGTTTTGCGTAAATACTGCAAATTCCTTTTTAAGTAGCTAGTCGTCCTTCACGCCGCACATTCCCCTCGCTGCAAGCATAATCGGGAATTTTGCTCTAAGTTTGGGAATCTATAATTGCTTGCGTATGCTAAACTTTCACCGGCGGCTTGTGCCCGCACTCAGTCCCCTGCGGCTTGTGCCCGCACTCAGTCTCCTGCTGCTGCTGACGGCATGCAAAAAATCGACTTCCAACGATCCGCCTCCGCCCGACCCAGCTTCCACCGCCAGCTTCACGAGTTTTTCGTTCAGGTCAGCCAATAACCCATCCGTAATCGGAACGGATATCGCCGGGGTTATCAGCGATCATGAAGTGAATGTTGTAATTCCTTTCCTGGCCGATGTGGACTCACTCATACCAAGCTTCACCAGCGATGCCAGCAAAGTGATGCTGAATGATGTGCGTCAGAAAAGCGACAGCAGCCTGGCCGATTTCCGTCACCGGCTTACTTATACCCTGATCGCGGAAGATGGCACTGCCATCGAATACAAAGTGTCGGTTAAAAAATACACCGCGCTGCCCATTATCCGCATCAATACAAAAAATTCAGCTCCAATAACCAGTACCGAAACCTATATAGAAGGAACTTTTAACGTAACAGCCAATGGGACTGACCTGCCCGATTACAGCGGCAAGACCGAAGTACGTGGACGGGGTAACTCGACCTGGGGCATGCCCAAAAAACCCTACCGCATCAAACTTGATAAAAAATCCGAGATCCTTGGAATGCCCACCAATAAAAACTGGGTACTGCTGGCCAACTACTCCGATAAGTCGCTTATGCGCAATATGATCGCCTTCAGATTGGGTGAGTGGTTCGGGTTGTCGTACACCCCAAGGGGACAGTTCGTGGAAGTTTTCCTGAATAATGAATACCAGGGCTGCTACTTCCTTACCGAACAGATCAAACCCGATCCGAACCGGGTAAATATTACGGAGATGGACGTAACTGATGAAACGCCATCGACCATCACCGGTGGATATATGCTGGAAGTTGACCAGCGACTGGATGCCGAACACTGGTGGTTCACCACACAAGGCGTGGCCCTTACGATAAAAGAACCCGAAGCAATCACCACCCCGCAACTAAACTACATCACCGGTTATATCCAGCAAATGGAAGACGCACTTTATTCGACCGACTTTAAAGACCCGGCCAATGGATACCTGAAGTATATCAATGATGATACGTTTATACAATGGTATTGGGTGAATGAACTTTTCCGGAACCAGGATGCCGATTTCTTCAGCAGTATTTTCCTGTACAAGGACCGCGACCAGAAATTATCAATGGGGCCAGTCTGGGATTTCGACCTCGGCGCTGGTAATATAGATTACAACAATAGCTGGGAACCCACCGGTTGGTACATCCGTAAATCAGTCTGGATCTCCCGCCTGTTCCAGGACCCGGCCTTCCGCACCAAATCAAAAGCTAAATGGATCGCGACAAAAACGAAGATCGCCGGACTCATGACACTGATTGACGAAACCGCAAAAACACTGCAGTACTCGCAGGTGGAGAATTTTAAAAAATGGGATATCCTCAATATATACGTGTGGCCCAACCGGGTAGTGACAGGGAGCTATGCAAATGAAGTGGCTTACCTCAAAACCTGGTTGCAAACCAGGATTGCGTGGATCGATGCAGAGCTGGCATTAGAGAATTAAATTGTTGAATCGCTGGTGCGACTTAGTTGTTTTTTGCCGGGGCGATGTGCTGTATTTACGATGCCGGGATAGCCTGGCAGTTTTGCATACGCCGCACTGAATTTATCAACCAGCCTTAGCCAAAAAAAGAAAGGGTCCGCTTCCCAGCGGACCCTTTCTTTTATCGTCAAAACAAATTAAGCTTTGTATTGCGGGATGATGCTGTTGGCCAGCTCCACCATCTTCTTGAGGCCATCTTCAGGGAGTGCTCCTTTTTTGAACGCCGCCATTACTTCAGGCATTTTGTTGTCCATTTCCATCAGGAAATGTTCTTCAAATTCCTTCACCCTGCTCACTTTCACATCTCTCAGGTAACCGTTGGTACCGAGATAGATGATCGCTACCTGTTTTTCAACAGTGAACGGTGCATACTGGGGCTGTTTCAGGATCTCCACGTTACGTGCACCTTTGTCGATTACATTCTTGGTTGCCGCATCGAGGTCACCCCCGAACTTGGAGAATGCTTCCAGCTCACGGTAAAGGGCCTGGTCAAGTTTCAGTGTACCTGCCACCTTCTTCATGGACTTGATCTGCGCATTACCACCCACACGGCTTACCGAGATACCTACGTTAATCGCAGGACGGATACCCGACAGGAAGAGCGTTGATTCAAGGAAGATCTGGCCGTCGGTGATCGAGATCACGTTCGTCGGGATATAGGCCGATACGTCACCAGCCTGTGTTTCGATGATCGGAAGGGCAGTCAGGGAACCACCACCTTTCACCAGGTGTTTGATTGAATCGGGGAGGTCGTTCATGTTCTTTACGATCTCATCGTTGTTGATCACCTTGGCAGCACGCTCGAGCAAGCGACTGTGAAGGTAGAATACGTCACCAGGGTATGCTTCACGACCCGGAGGGCGGCGCAGCAGCAGGGACACCTCGCGGTAAGCCACGGCCTGTTTTGAAAGGTCATCATAGATGATCAGTGCAGGACGTCCGGTATCACGGAAGAATTCACCGATGGCAGCGCCGGCAAACGGTGCGTAGAACTGGAGCGGAGCCGGGTCAGATGCAGAAGCCGCCACGATAGTGGTGTACTCCATCGCACCGTTATCCTGCAGGGTCTTCATCACACCCGCGATAGTCGATGCTTTCTGTCCGATGGCCACATATATACAATAAACAGGCGCACCTGCTTTCAGGAATTCTTTCTGGTTAATGATGGTGTCGATCGCGATAGCGGTCTTACCAGTCTGGCGGTCACCAATGATCAGCTCACGCTGGCCACGGCCGATCGGGATCATGGCATCGATTGCCTTGATACCGGTCTGTAACGGTTCCTTCACCGGTTCGCGGAAAATTACCCCTGGCGCTTTACGCTCCAGCGGCATTTCATAACGCTCGCCAACGATTGGTCCTTTACCGTCAATTGGCTCACCGAGTGTGTTTACCACGCGGCCTACCACGCCTTCACCCACCTTGATCGATGCGATCTGGCCGGTACGGCGAACTTTGGATCCTTCTTTAACATCACCGCTTTCACCCATCAATACAACACCTACGTTGTCTTCTTCCAGGTTCAGGGCAATAGCACGTACACCATTCTCAAACTCAACCAACTCACCATACCTTACGTTGCCTAACCCGTAAACGCGGGCAATACCATCACCTACCTGAAGAACGGAACCCACTTCTTCCAGATCGGCGCTGACGTTAAAATTGCTCAACTGCTGACGCAGTATGGCTGAAATTTCATCTGGTTTTATGTCTGCCATATTTCTGTTTTGTAATTTTTATATTAACGGACTTTATAAATAAAGTCATTGTTCTCAAATTGGCGGGAGATCGCTTTCAGGTCATAGGAAATGCTGGCATCAACCAGTTTATCGCCCACCTGCAAAACAAATCCACCGATAATATCCGGATCCACCTTCTCATCAATTTCGATGTTGGGAAAGTTGCCCGATTTTTTTACCTGCTCAATGAT
>SDZZ01000860.1 GCA_004173255.1 Chitinophagaceae bacterium
CTCTCACTGGCTTACACTTTCCCAAAACAACTGGTGTCCGGTTTAAAAGTAGTGAAGGGCATTGACTTGTCGCTGACTGCCAGAAACCCGTGGATCATTGATAAAAAACTTCCGTATGCCGATCCTGAAGAATCAATGAGCGCAGGAAATTTCCAGGGATACCAGACAGGTGCTTATCCTACGGCCCGCACATTCACGCTTAATGCCCGTGTCAGATTCTAAAAAAAAATCAGCATGAAAAAATTAGTATATATCCTTACAGTAGTGGTTGTGGTTATGACCGCCTGTAGCAAGAATATTTCCGATCAGAACGTCGACACGAAGCAGCCGGCAACTTCGCCATCTTATGCTTTTTTCACGAATGCCCAGCGAACACTGACCAATACGCTGACCTCGTCGAACGTTAACCTCAACATTTTCCGACTCATTGTCCAGCACTGGCAGGAAACACAGTACCCCGAGGAAAGCCAGTATGACCTGGGTGGAAGGGAAATCCCTGATAACGTCTGGGATGCTTTTTACCGGGACGTGATACGTGATCTGCGGGAAGCAAAAACGCTGATCCCCGGTGATGTGTTCAATAGTGCAGGTGCACCGGACGTTGGTCGCCAGAAAAACGAACTGGCCATTACTGAAATCATGGAAGTGTATGCGTGGTACTACCTGGTCACTACTTATGGTAATATCCCATACTCAGAGGCTTTCAACCTGGAAGATCCATTCCCGCAGTACGATGATGCAAAGACTATCTACACAGATCTTCTTGCAAGATTGGATGTAGCCATTGGCCAGATTGATCCCGCAGAAGGAAGTTTTGAAGGCGCCGATATTATTTACAATGGCGATCCGGGCCAGTGGATCAAGTTCGGCAATTCATTAAAACTCCGCATGGGAATTACAATTGCTGATGATGATGACAACGCTGCCCGCGCCGCAGTTGAATCTGCAGTGGCAGGTGGGGTGTTCGAATCAAATGATGACAATGCTGTGTTCCAGTACCTGGGAGCCCCTCCCAATACCAACCCATTGTGGGTTGACCTCGTGCAGAGTGGCCGGGATGACTTTGTTGCTGCAAGCACCCTCATCG
>SDZZ01000861.1 GCA_004173255.1 Chitinophagaceae bacterium
GCGGCAAACTTCCCTACGAAAGCGCGGCAAGCTTCGCTAAGGAAGCGGCAAGCTTCGCTACGGAATTGAATGAAGATGTTTTCGCTTTTCAACTTAGATTTGTTACCAATGAAGACCAGCCTGTTTCTCATCCTTTCCCTCGCCATACTTTTTGCTGCCTGCAGGAAGGACTCCTTCATCACCTCGGCCGACGCGAATGTGCGGGTGAGCGCCGACTCGTTAAAATATGACACTCTCTTTACTACAGCGGGGTCAGTTACAAAGTCGTTCAAGATCATTAACGAGAACAACCGCCGGCTGCGGCTTTCATCGGTGCAGCTCATGGGTGGAAACAATTCTGTTTTCCGTATAAACGTAGATGGGGTTCCGACGACGGAAGCCTCCAATATTGAACTGGAAGCAAATGACAGCATCTATGTATTTGTGCAGGTAACGGTTGACCCTACCAGTGCTGACCTTCCATTTATATTGCGCGACAGCATCCGCATAGCGTACAACGGCACCGAGAAATTCGTACAGCTGGAAGCCTGGGGGCAGAATGCACATTTTGTGCGCGACGGCGAGATACTGGGTAATGAGACCTGGACCAACGACCTGCCCTATGTCATTCTCGGATACCTGCGCGTCAATGAAAATGCGTCACTGGATATTGAAAAAGGCAGCCGGTTGTATTTCCACGCCAATGCACCCATGGTGGTAAACGGCACACTCCATGTAAATGGTTCAGTCGACTCGACGGAGCGGGTATATTTCCTGGGCGACCGCATGGATGAACCCTACCGGGATTACCCTGCCGGATGGCCGGGCATCTATTTCAGCGAAACGAGCCTGGCCAGCACAATGGAATATGCAGTTATCCGTAACGCATACCAGGCGGTCGTTTCACTAGGTATTACCGGTCCGGCAAACCTGACCATGAATTCCTGCATCATCGATAATGCTTATGATGCCGGACTGCTGGCAGTTAACAGCAGTATCCGTGCTTCCAACCTGCTGGTCAGTAACAGTGGCAAAAACATAGTGATCAGCAAGGGTGGCCGCTATGAATTCACCAACTGCAGTTTTGTGGGCTATTCGTCACGTTTT
>SDZZ01000317.1 GCA_004173255.1 Chitinophagaceae bacterium
TGGGTGCACTGCACCAGGGCCATATATCGCTGGTGAACCAGGCCCGTGAAACCGCTGACATCGTGGTTTGCAGCGTTTTTGTGAATCCCACCCAGTTCAATGACCCGTCCGACTTTGCCAAATACCCGGTCACTACGGAAAACGACCTCCTGCTGCTGGCATCTGCCGGATGTGACGTGGTTTTCCTGCCGTCAGTGGAAGAAATCTACCCGCCCGGTGAACCCGCAAAACAATATGATCTTGGTTATCTTGAAACCATCCTGGAAGGGAAATACCGTCCGGGTCACTTCCAGGGCGTATGCCGGGTGATCGACCGTTTCCTTCAGATAATCCGGCCGGATTTCTTTTTCCTTGGACAAAAAGACTACCAGCAATGCATGGTGGTACGCCGCCTGATCGGGATACTGGGCATGGACAGGCAAACCGAACTGATGATTGCCCCTACCCTGCGCGATCCGGACGGGCTGGCCATGAGCAGCCGTAACACGCGGCTAAGCCCCGGTCAACGGGAAAAAGCGGTCACCATTTACCGTGCGTTGAGCAGTATAAAGGCAGGAATGAACCAGCAGCCTTCCGGATTGTTGATCTCCCGGGCAGTTGCGATGCTGCAAGCGGGAGGCTTCCGGGTCGACTATGTGGAGATTGCGTCGGCAAATGACCTGCGGCCCGTCACTGCAGGAAAAAACCAGGAGCCCACCGTTGCACTGGCAGCAGCCTTTCTCGGCGACGTGCGGCTGATCGATAACCTGCTGCTCGACACCGATGCCTGAAACATTTATAAATAAGTATAATTTTGCGCGATGCAGATAGAAGTATTGAAATCGAAAATACACCGTGCCGTCATTACCGAATCGAACCTGAACTATGTCGGAAGCATTACCATCGATGAAGACCTGATGGATGGATCCAACCTGATTGAAAATGAAAAGGTGCAGGTAGTGAATGTAAACAACGGTGAACGGATTGAAACGTATGTTATCAAAGGCAAACGCGGATCGGGCATCTGTTGCCTCAACGGACCCGCAGCGCGCAAAGGGATGGTAGGCGATGTGGTGGTAATCATTTCGTATGCATCAATGGATTTTGAAAAGGCACGCACCTTTAAACCATGGATCGTATTTCCCAAAGAAGGAAACAAACGATAAACAAGGCCAGGCAGCATAACAGTTATCACACCAGTGACCCATGAACAAAAAATTGCGGAACGTTTTACAGTACCTTTTCGTCTTTGCCCTGGGTTTTTTCCTTGTGTGGTTGTCCATAAAGGATATTGATGCGGAAAAATGGGAACACATCCGCTTCGCACTGAATAATACACGGTACTACCTCATCGCCCCGGTATTCGTGATCCTGGTTGCCAGTCACTTCTTCCGTGCCCTGCGCTGGCGGCTGCTGGTGCAATCGCTGGGCTACTCCCCTTCCCGGCTCAATACATTTTTTTCGGTCTTTGTGGGTTACCTGGTTAACCAGGGTGTACCAAGGATGGGAGAAGTGGTCAAATGCACCGTACTCGGCCGGTACGAGAAAATA
Organism: Chitinophagaceae bacterium; assembly: GCA_004173255.1. GTDB lineage: Bacteria > Bacteroidota > Bacteroidia > Chitinophagales > Chitinophagaceae > JBEVJC01. The sequence continues at coordinate 1,531 of SDZZ01000317.1, forward strand.
CCACCCGATAAACTGATCGGCACCATCATACTGGAACGACTCATCGATGCGCTGACCCTGCTGATCGTGTTCGGTCTTACACTGGCCATACAACCCGGGCTCTACCAGCGGCTGGTTGACGAGGTTTTTACCAGCAGCGGCAGTTCGGCCAAAAAAGGGTTATCAGGAGGTGTGATCCTGCTGCTCATTATCGGCGGACTCATCCTCATCGCCCTCATCTGGATGCTGGTAAAAAAGAAAACACTGAAAGATGTGGGGGCACTGCTGAAAGGGGTTGCTGCGAAAGTATGGCAGGGAGTAGGCGCCATCCGCCACCTGCGTAAACGCGGGCAGTTCCTCCTGCTGACCGTACTGATGTGGACCTGCTACCTGGCAGGCGGTCTTATCGGTTTCCAGGCACTGGAACAGACGCAGCAATACGGAATCAAAGAGGCCTTCACGGTACTGAGCGCCGGCAGCATCGGTATGGTGGTCACCCCGGGTGGTATTGGCGGTTACCCGTTGCTGGTCGAAAAAACCATGATGTTATACGGGCTGCAGACTGAAATCGCCACCGCCTTCGGCTGGCTGCTCTGGATTGCGCAAACGGTAATCATCCTCTTCGGTGGTGCCGTCAGCTTTGCCCTGCTGCCCTGGTACAATAAAAGAAGACAGCAGCGTCAAACCGGAAAGCCGGCACCACTGCCGGTGCCGGAGACATAACACTGGCTTAATGAAGAGCTGGTTATCTTTATCAGTCTTAACCCTACTTGCATGTCGCACCATACCGCCCGGATCAAGACCATCGCCAGGGATATCAGCTGGCTTTCATTCAATGCCCGTGTACTGCAGGAAGCCGCCGACAAATCGGTTCCGCTTCGCGAACGAATCCGCTTCCTCGGCATCTTCTCCAATAACATGGATGAATTTTTCCGCGTACGGGTAGCAACCCTGAAACGCATGATGGAAGTGGGTTCCAAAGCCAACATGCACCTCGAATCGGACCCGCAGCAGATCCTCAACGAAATCCAGATGAACGTGCTCAACCAGCAAAGCGAATTTGCGCGCATCTGGTCGGAAATACAGGAGCAACTGAAGGCCAAAAAGATTTACCTCGTTACCGAAACCGAACTCGACCGTGAGCAACAGGAATTTGTCAGCAATTATTTCGATAATGAAGTAAGCCCGAATGTGATTCCGCTGATGATCGAAAACATTCCGCAAATGCCGCACCTGCGGGACAAGTCCATCTACCTGGGCGTGGTCATGTGGAAGAAAGAAAGCGCGCTCCGGAAGAAGTATGCACTGATCGAAATACCGAGCCGCATGGTCGGCCGGTTCCTGCTGCTGCCCGATAAACACAATGAAAAACGCATCATCCTGCTGGAAGACGTGATCCGTTTTAACCTGCCGGAAATTTTTGCTTACTTCGGGTACGACCAGTACCATTCGCATATTTTCAAGGTAACGCGCGACGCGGAACTCGACATTGAAAGCGACCTGTCCACCAACCTGATCCAGAAAATCGAGAAGGGCCTGAAAAACCGAAGGAAAGGCAAACCCGTCCGTTTTGTGTATGATAAGGAAATGGATCCGGGACTGCTGGAATACCTCACCCGCCGGCTCAACCTGACTAAAAAGGACAACCTGATTCCCGGTGGCCGGATCCACAACTTCCGCCACTTTATGGATTTCCCTGACAGTGTGTTCAGTGCAGCCAAACCACGCAAAAAGCCGTTCGAACACCCGCTGCTGACGACCAGGCGGATTTCCGATGTGGTGATAGAAAAGGATGTGATGCTGCATTTTCCCTACCATGCCTTTACCCCGATGATTGATATTATCCGGGAAGCCGCCATCGATCCGGATGTAACCACTATAAAAATCACCTGCTACCGGCTGGCCACCCATTCGCGGATCATCAACGCACTGATCAACGCAGTACGCAACGGCAAGGAAGTGGTGGTGATGCTCGAGTTGCGCGCACGGTTCGACGAAGAAGCCAACCTTGACTGGAAAGTGCGGCTGGAAGAAGAAGGCGTCAAGGTACTGGTGGGCATTCCAGGGTTAAAGGTGCACGCCAAACTTTGCATGATCCGTAAAAAAGTAAATGACCGCCACGTGTTATACGGGTTTGTCAGCACAGGTAACCTGAACGAACGCACAGCACGCATATACGCCGACCATTGCCTCATGACCGCACACCCGCGCATCATGGGCGACGTAGCACGTATTTTCAATTACCTGGAGAACTCACGCTTCGGCACGCATACACTGAAAGACAGCGGTGTAATCATACCCAGTCCGTTTATTGTCCGCCGCGAAATCTACAAACTCATTGATGAGGAAATCCGCAACGCCCGTAAAAACAAAAAAGCAAGGATCATCCTCAAGATGAACTCGCTGTCGGATGAAGGCTGTATCGAAAAATTATACGAGGCCGCACGCGAAGGGGTGGAAGTGAAACTGATTGTGCGCGGCATCTGCTGCCTGCTGCCCGACAACAAAAAGTTCAAAGTGCCGGTACATGCCGTCAGCATCGTTGACGAATACCTGGAACACGCAAGGGTGTGGGTATTTCATAATAAGGGTAAAGAGAAAGTTTATATATCTTCGGCAGACTGGATGATGAGGAACCTTGAGCACCGCGTGGAAGCCACCTGTCCCATCTACGATGAGAACATTAAGAAAGAGCTGATCGACATCCTCAACATCCAGCTGCAGGATAATGTAAAGGCAAGATGGCTCGACAACCACCTCGACAACGAGTATGTGTCGACCAGCGGGGAGAAAGTCCGATCACAGGTAGAGACTTACAATTATTTATTCAATAAAACGAAAACGATAAGTGAGACTGGCAGCGATTGATATTGGAAGTAACGCAGCAAGGCTGCTCATCAGCGATGTGCTGGTCAGCGCAAAGGCCGCTCCGGAGTTTAACAAGATGACACTGGTGAGGGTGCCACTGCGACTGGGTTTCGACGTTTTTGAAAACGGGGTCATCTCCCCTTCCCGGGCCGATAAGATCCTCAAAACGATCAAGAGTTACAAGCTGCTGATGGATGTATACGATGTATCCCACCTGAAGGCCTGTGCCACATCGGCCATGCGTGATGCGAGTAACGGGGCCGAAATTATCCGCCAGGTTAAAGAAGAAACCGGTATCCAGATCGAGATCATCACAGGTCAGCAGGAAGCATCCTTTATTTACGAAAACCATGTGGCAGAAAACCTCAGCACACAGGAGTCCTATCTCTATATCGATGTTGGCGGCGGCAGCACCGAACTGACCTTCTTCAGCGATGGCAAACTGATCTTCAAGGAGTCTTTTAATATTGGTACCATCCGCCTGCTTAAAAACCAGGTAAACGAATCGCTCTGGGATTCGATGAAAGAATTTATCAAGGCAAAAACCAAAGGATATCACCATGTGACGGCCATCGGTACCGGAGGTAATATCAACAAGGTGTTTTCCATTTCGAAACGCAAGGATGGAAAGTCACTGCCACTGGAACTGCTGCGCGATTACTACAAGGAATTCAGCAATATGGGCCTCGCCCAGCGGATGACGTTGTATAAACTTCGTGAAGACCGCGCTGACGTGATTGTGCCGGCATTGCTGATCTACATGAATGTAATGCGATGGGCCGACGCGCAGGAAATTTTTGTTCCCAAGATCGGCCTGGCCGACGGCCTCATCCAGAGCCTGTTTGAAGAGCTCCAGGCAAAAAAGCTGCAGGCCTGACGTTGTACCAGCCCGCTGCAGCAACGTGCAGTTGTTAAT
>SDZZ01000862.1 GCA_004173255.1 Chitinophagaceae bacterium
CAGTTGTGGCTACAGGAACCACTTGGACCTACACCCTCGGGACCGCTCTTTCTGATGGGGATTATACTCTTTCAGCAAATGCTACCGATGGAGCCGGTAACCAGGGTATGGATTCTACTGGCTTTAATATACGAGTGGACAATACGGGCCCGGCAGCACCTACGATGAATACGATTACCACACCTAACAATAGCCCAACACCTACGGTTAGCGGTGTGGCGGAAGCTAACTCGACCGTTAAAATTTATGCCGGTGCTACTCTCAAGGCGACAACAACTGCGGATGGATCTGGCGTTTATTCAGTAGCGATGTCAACTCTCATTGAAGGGACTTACACCATCACAGCAACGACAACCGATGGTGGCAATCGCACGAGCGCTGCCTCTGCAGGCCAGAGCATTACAATTGATACGACCGCTCCTACGATCACCAATGTCACCTCTTCGGCAGCAGATGGAACCTATGGAATTGGAGCCACCATTCCCATTCAGATTGTGTACTCGAGTGTTGTGAATGTGACTGGAACTCCTATTCTCTACATCCAGTATCCTGGTATTCCCGTAAACTATGCGAGTGGATCGGGTACCAACACTTTGACCTTTAACTATGTTCCTGCCGCAGGACAGAGCTTTGCTGATTTGAGTTATCACGATGCATTCGCACTGTCTTTAAATGGCGGAACTATTCGCGATACAGCATCCAACAACGCGAGTCTTAATATGGCAACTCCTGGTGCTGTTAACTCTCTAAGTTACAATAAAAACATCGTTATTGATGCCGTACAGGCTACGGTTACAGGCGTGAATTCAAGCAACGCGGACGGCAAGTGGGGCCCAGGCAATGTGATCAATATCGCGGTGACTTTTTCAAGAGCCGTGAGTGTTGCTGTTTCGACTCCAACACTCACCCTTAATACAAGTCCTTCCCGAACAGCGGCTTATGTAAACGGAACGGGCACGACCGTTTTAAACTTCACCTACACTGTTCAGGCAGGCGATACGAGCGCTGACTTGAACTACGCGAGTACTGGAGCACTGACCCTTAATACTGCAACAATTAAAGACTCTGTTGGGAACAATGCT
>SDZZ01000318.1 GCA_004173255.1 Chitinophagaceae bacterium
ATATAATATGTCGGGCGAAGCAGGGCAGGCAGGCGCCGCAGGAAGCCGGTTTATCCGGGCAGGCCACCTGTGTTATCCATGAAACGCTGCGATCGAAAGACCGGCCCCGGGAAATTTCCGGTATTGCCTGTAACCTCATCGAAACACAGGTAGTCTTAATATCCAGACCGCCGGTTAGAAAAAAAAAGTTCCGGTCTGACTGTAACCTGATCTTTCCGATCGTAGTCAAATGGAACAAGCAATCAATTTTAAACAATTATAAAACTATTTTATGCCAGCCACAGTTGCCCTTTTTATGATCATCATGACACTCAGTTTTTTCGGGTGCATCTTCGGGATCTACTACCTCAATACCCGCCGCAACCTTGCCATGATCGAAAAAGGAATGAACCCCAAGGAAGTAATCAGCCGTCCGGCCCCCTACAAAAACCTTAAATGGGCTTTGTTACTGATCGGAGCCGGTTGCGGATTACTCGCCGCTTTCCTCATCGACACCTGTTTGATCCCTTACCGCGTAGAACCAGCAGCCGTTTACTTTGCATTACTCGCAATTGGTGGTGGTGCCGGACTGTTCGGGTCTTACAAAATGGAAAAGAAATGGTGGGACGAAAACAAGTCAGCCCGTATTGTCGGATAATACCGAAACCTTAACCAGCCTTAAATCAAAGGGCCGTCCCATACCGGGACGGCCCTTTGCTATTTGCACAACAAAGATCATTTAGCTGTTTCCAATGCTTTCTTTACCATGGCATCATCCCGGTTCAGCACCAGGTAATACCCGTTGTTCCTCCAGCGAAACCGGCCAAGAAGCGCTTCCAGCCGCTCTTTCAGGCCTGCCTCCTGGAAAGGGGTCAATCCCGACAGATCGATTGAATCAGTGACCACGCTTACCTTTTTGAATTCCTGCCACATTTCTTCCTGACGGTTGAACTGGAGGGCATACTGGTTGGCCGACGCATATTTTTTCATCTCTCCCTGGTTCTTCAGGTACCACGTGTATACAAAACGGTTGAAGCCGCCATTGATAAATAATTTGTTTACCCGATCGGGGTAGGTGGCGGTATCAATGGGTACAAAGACATCGGGCATAATACCACCGCCACCAAAAAGTTTGTGGCCCGCGGCAGTGAGGTACTCCTTTCCATTATTAATCTTGTTCGAATCGGCATACAGCGACTGGCCATTCGACAGGCGGTCGAGTATTTCATCCATGTAAACCTTCTTTCCCTTGTCGTACGGGCGCTGGATACTGCGGCCCAGCGGTGTATAATAACGGGCAGTGGTGAGACGGATGGCCGAACCATCGCTCAGCTGGTACTGCTCCTGCACCAGCCCCTTGCCAAAACTCCGGCGGCCGATAATGGTGGCGCGGTCCCAGTCCTGCAGTGCACCAGCCAGTACTTCACTGGCGCTGGCAGATAATTCATCGAGCAACACCACCAGTTTCCCTTTTTCAAAAAGACCTGGTCGCTTGCAGCGATATTCCGCTTTTTTGCTGTTGGACCCCTCGGTATAAACAATCAGTTTATCCCCGTCGAGGAATTCGTCGGCCATGTCGACGGCTTCGTTCATGAAGCCACCACCATTGCCGCGCAGGTCATATATCAGCGAGGTCATTCCCTGTTTCTGAAGGTCTTCCATCGCCGCCATAAATTCCTCATAGCTGTTTTCGGTAAACTTGTTAAGCTTGATATAACCGGTCGACTTGTCGATCATATACGCTGCATCAACGGCCAGCAGTGGTATGCTGCCCCGTTTCACTTCTATATCCATTATCGAATTTCCACGCAGCACTTTGATTTTTGCCGCCGAGCCGCGTTCACCGCGGATAAACTGGCGGATCCTGGTATTGGTTACACTGCGGCCAACCAGCGAGGAATCATTCACACTGATCAGTTTGTCGCCAATCTGCAAACCCGCTTTATCACTTGGCCCGCCCGGAATTACATACACAATATTTACCGTATCACTGAACACATTAAACTCCACCCCGATGCCATCAAAATTACCCTCAAGTTCCTCATTGGCCTGTTTCAGTTCAACCGGGGGAAAATAAACAGAGTGCGGGTCCAGCTCACCCATCATATCCTTGATGGCACCGGATTGTATAGAATCGAGATTGACCTTGTCAACATACCGCAGACGGATCAGGTCTACTGCTTCCTGCAGGGTAGTTGTCTGGTTAGGTTTGAAAAAATTGCCTGCTGGTCCACCCTTGTTCAGCTTATATCCCAAAAACATTCCCGCTATCAGCACCACCGAGAAAAGAAGTGGTAACCAAACCTGTAATTTCTTATTTCCCATCATTAACTTTACCTTAATTTGATGCAAATTAGATAAAAAGGGACAGTGACGGTCAGGATAACATAAATCTTCAAAGGAATGCCTTCTATAAAACTGATCGCGGATTGCGGATCAACAAAATCGGAATGGAGCGTTGTCGGGAATGGTAAAGTAAAGTCGATCATCACGCAAGGTATCAGTCCCTATTTCCTCAGCAGCGAACAGATCCGGGAACTTCTCCGCAAAGAACTCCTGCCCAAACTCAAAAACACCGGCATCGACGAAATCTATTATTACGGTACTGGTTGCGGTAATCCGGAGAACGTGAGACTGGTAAAAAAAGCACTCAAACAACTTTTCCCCGAAGCCTATATTGAAGTGACCCATGACCTGCTGGCTGCGTCGCGTGCACTGTGCGGAAACCAGAAGGGTATTGCCTGCATACTGGGAACGGGCGCCAACTCGGCCTATTATAACGGGAAAAAAATTGTCAAAAATTCACCCGGACTGGGTTATGTACTCGGTGATGAAGGCAGCGGTGCCTACCTGGGCAAAAAGGTGATCCAGTACTACCTGTACCGCACATTTGATGAAGAACTGCGCGGGCGTTTTGATCTCACCTACCTGACCAACTCGTCCGAAATACTCGATAATGTATATAAACAGCCGCTTCCAAACCGTTACCTGGCCGGATTCACGGGCTTCCTGGTCGAAAACCGCGGGCATTACATGATCGAGAACATCATTGAAGACGGACTCAATGATTTCTTCTTTACCCACCTCTGCAAGTTTACCGAGTCGTGGAACACACCCATCAATTTTGCAGGCAGTGTGGCCTATGGCTTCCGCGATGTTATTTCCACCCTCTGCCACAGCTACGAATTTGAAATGGGCAAGGTGCTGAAAAAGCCCATGGGCGGGCTGATCGATTACCACAGTTAAACACCAGTCATGGCATTTGAAAAGATCACCGAGCAGGACAGCCACTACCGACACCTGGAGAAAATGGAGGTGGAAGACCTGCTGGTAAATATCAACCGGGAAGACCAGACGGTAGCCGCTGCCGTTGCTCGGGCCATCCCCGAAATTACCCGGCTGGCCGAAGCGGTAAGCGATAAGATGCTAATGGGCGGCAGGCTTTTTTACATCGGTGCAGGCACCAGCGGACGTCTTGCAGTAGTAGATGCGAGTGAGTGCCCGCCAACCTATGGTGTGCCATACGGGCTGGTAAACGCCATTATTGCCGGCGGGGAAAAAGCAATCACAACCGCTGTTGAGTTTGCCGAAGACGATGAAACCCAGGGCTGGCTTGACCTGCAGGCGCACCGTGTTTCCGTGAAGGATGTGGTGATAGGCATCGCTGCCAGCGGCACCACACCGTATGTGATCGGCGCGCTGCAACACTGTCGCAGGAATGGAATTGTCACCGGCAGCATTGCCTGCAACCCGGGTTCACCTGTCAGCGCCTCGGCCGATTTCCCGGTGGAAGTGGTGGTAGGTCCTGAATTTGTAACCGGCAGTACGCGCATGAAAAGCGGCACCGCACAGAAACTGGTACTGAACATGATTTCCACCACCGCCATGATCCAGCTGGGAAGGGTGGAAGACAACAAGATGGTGAACATGCAGCTGACCAATGAAAAACTAATTGAACGCGGCACCCGGATGCTGATGGAAAAAACAGGGATCACCGGCTACGAACAAGCCAAAGCATTGCTGCTCGAACACGGCAGTGTAAAGAAGGCCGCGGCATTTGCAAAAACGAACGATCGGTAATATGGCATCAAGCTTTTTTTTGCATATGTACGATCGTTGCTTATCTTGTGCACATCAAGTGGTAAAGAATAACTTCCATATCATCTCCATCATTCCTGCAACCGGCAGCTCCATGCCGTGCGCTATTACCACTACAACAATTATTACAACCCGTTAAGGGTTGTATGTTTCCATATCATCAATGGGCCCCAAGGGCTGGCTTCCCCGGGAATCACCGGCTGTTTACATTATCTCACTTTCTTTTATTCATTAAACTAGGATCATGCAGGTTTTAAAATTTGGCGGTACATCGGTAGCCAATGCAGACAACATCGGTAAAGTGGTGTCCATCGTGCGCGAAAAAATGGAGAAGGGTACGGCCCTTGATAAATATGTGGTGGTGGTATCGGCCCTCGGAGGCATAACGGATGTTCTGCTCAACGCCGCTACTATGGCTTCGTCGGGCGATGAACAATACCGCGAAAAACTGGCCGACATTGAGCGTCGTCACCTCGATGCGGTCAAAGCACTTATCCCGGTTACGTTCCAGAGCCAGCTGCTCAGCCTCGTAAAAAAGGCCTGCAATGAAATTGAAGATATCTGCAGCGGTATTTTCCTGCTGGGCGAACTGACACCCCGCTCACGCGACCGGATTGCCAGTTACGGCGAGTGGTTGTCTTCACAGGTGATCTCGGCCAAATTCAGGTCGGATGGCATCAGCAACCAATGGATCGATGCACGCAAACTGATCATCACCAATTCAAACTACACCCACGCGGAGGTGGACTTTGATACCACTAACCGGCATATCAGTGATTACATCCTGCAGTCCGACGCAACACTCTTTATTGTACCTGGCTTTATCTCAGCCGACGCAGGCGGCGTAACCACCACGCTCGGACGCGGGGGATCCGATTATACTGCTTCCATTTTTGCATCGGCATTAAGTGCCGACCTGCTGGAAGTGTGGACCGATGTAAGCGGTATGATGACGGCCGACCCACGGCTTACTGCAAATGCCCGGATCATTCCGCAGATCTCCTACCAGGAAGCGATGGAGCTTTCGCACTTCGGGGCCAAGGTGATTTACCCACCAACCATCCAACCCGTCATGAGCAAGGGTATACCGGTCTGGATAAAAAACACATTTGCCCCGGGCGATGCCGGCACGTTGATCCAGGCTGTTTGCGAAAAGAACGGAAACATTGTCCGCGGTATTTCCAGCATCAATAATAT
>SDZZ01000863.1 GCA_004173255.1 Chitinophagaceae bacterium
ATCTCTCCGTCTTTCAGGTTGTTGAGCAGGTCGAGTTTGTACTCATCCCCTTTTTTGGAGAAATATTCAACTGCTTCTGCTTTCGGTACTTCCCTGCGCAGGTAGACTGACTGCTGCTTTGCCAGTTCATTCATCTTCTTTTCAAGTACCTGCAGGTCCTCCTCGGTCACCTTGCGGTCACCCAGGTCCATATCATAATAGAAACCATTCTCCACCGGCGGGCCAACCCAGAACTTTACACCGGGGAAGGTAGCTTCCACCGCCTCTGCCAGCAAGTGGGCAGACGAGTGCCAGAACGTTGATTTGCCTTCGGCATCCGTCCAGGTCAGCAGTTTTACCGTCGAGTCCGTTGTGATTGGCCTGCTGGCATCCCATACTTCTCCGTTCACGCTGGCGGCGAGCACCTTCCGGGCAAGACCTTCCGAAATCGACTTCGCGATATCGAGGGAGGTAACGCCGGGCTCGTATTGTATCACCGCACCATCTGGCAATGTAATGTTGATCATTCGGTTTAATTCTGATTATCGGCTCAAATAAATAATGTGGAGACTGCCGTCTGACCGGCAGGATCCGCTCCCGCCGCGCATTACCATGATCGGATGGCAGTGGGCGCGGCAAATGCAGGAAGGCAAAATTAACAAACTCTTGCCGGAGTGCAATCAGTGTAAAACAACAAATTCCTTAGTTTTGTCACAATGACGAGGCGCATTTTACAGATCGTATTGCTTCTTTCGCTGTCCACCTGTTTCATTTCCACCCGTACAACTGCCCAGACGGTGACAGGAATATGGCGGGGGTATTTCATTTCGGACGACGGTTCCCAATATAAACTCGAATTCCAGGTTAAGCAGAACAACACCGGCCAGGTTGCCGTATCGGGAGTGTCGTATTCGTATGCCAACGATAAACGGTTTTATGGTAAAGCCACCATGACCGGCAACTTCATGAAAACTTCCCAGAATTTCAATCCATGGTATCCTTCAGAAGGCTCTGTGAATTGCGGGAATTTTCCATTACCCCAGTTATAATTTCCTGCATCAATGATCACACCCCCAATGGTTGTACCATGACCGCCGATCC
>SDZZ01000319.1 GCA_004173255.1 Chitinophagaceae bacterium
TTTCTTTGCGTTGACCAGTGTATCTGTTTCCAGGTAATCGAGTGCCCTCGATGCACCCCATGCCCAGGCCCGGAGTGCACCCCAGTCGTCCGGCTTTCGCGGCTGCCCTTTGTTCACCAGTCCGATAATCCCCCTGGTCAGGCCGGCACCGTTATCGGCCTGTATGCTTCCGGTTTCAAGCGTACAATAGCCCCAGCCCGCAGCCAGCAGCTGCTCTGTTGGTGGTGAATCGCCATTTGGCGGCGGCGCAAAGAAGTCAGGGCCTGGCAGCCGTGTTACCGGGGAGTATGCAGGATATTTTTCAAAAATTGCTTTTACTTCGGGGTTCGATTTTACCAGCATCTCTTTGAAAGAAGCATTCAGTTTTTCCATTTCTGCCGGTGTTGGTTGTGCAGGTGCAGGCAACACCGGAAAACCAAACATGATGAGTACGGGCACCGGGCCTTTCACATTTAATGGAAGTACTACCACCATGTTGATGTTAACCGCGATGAGCGGGTACGAACTGTTGTCGACCTTGCCCGTCATGTGTTTTGCAATCACGGGAGTGCGGCCAACAAATTCATAGTCGGTTACTTTGGCGGTCCAGGTTACTTCAGGCACATTGGCCGGCACGCGGCCATACATTTCCCTTTCAAAATCTTCGATGATTTCCGGGCGGCGTTGCTGCCACCACTGATCAGAGCTGGTTACCTTTTTGCCTTTTTTTGTAAGCAATGCATCCGGTAAGTCCGGACAGGGGTTAGCGAGTAACTCGTCTTCGTTTGAGTGGTTAAGCTGTGACTGATCAGGACTCGGCCCTGGTCGCATTTTTTTTATACCAAGTTGTTTCATCATTTCCGCCCGGTCGGTTTCGTTAGTAAATGTTCGCGGCGGGGTTTGCTGGGTAGCCGGGGGAGATTGCGTTGCAGGATGGGTCTGTTGCGCCCAAACGTTCAGCGTGAGGGCATGTGCCAGTAGCAACCAGGTTATTTTTTTCATATGAGCTGTTTTCTTGAAGATGTTGTGTTGTGGTTAAGGGTCTTTTATAGGGACCGGGTATTCGTAAGCGGAGTCTTTTAAGCTGACAGGACAATGTTTTCCCGCGCAGCAGTCAGTCGTTAGCTACCAGTAATGGTTACTGATCACAATGTTTACTGCCCGGTCCGGAATGGAGAGGCAGGAAGCCCTTCTTTATTTACCAGGTTGGGGTCTGCCGGGTTGTCTCCCCAGGCATACCTTACAGCAGTTGGGTTGGATAAAAAGTTATGCCATACAATGATGGTGTTCCCCTCGATCCTTGCATCTGCGCGGAAAAAATGACCGTCGGGTCCGGCAATGTCGAATGGACCCGGGGCAGCGCCATTGCTGGTGGTCAGTCCGCCCCCGACACTGGTAAACCGGATAACGATTTTATTCCCTTCCACCCAGGATGAATCATAGACAGGTCCGGACGCAACTATGTTTTCGTGGTAAACCAGCTTGCGCGCTCCGAGTGCCAGTCGAAGCCCGACCTCCTTTTTATTTTCCGGATGGATATCGTTCCATTCACCCAGGTCAATGGCAACGGCCATCGAGGTGTTGGGGACAGACAGCGTTTTCAATTGCGACTCACGCAGTGTTGCCCAGTTGCTTTCCGAAGGCAGGTAATTGTAATCCATAAACCCCGGGAGCTGTACATACAGGAAGGGCAATGTTGGTTTGTTCCATTTACTTCTCCAGTCGCTGATCAGTGCCGGCAACAATTTTGCATACATTTCGGGCTGTCCCGTATTGGCTTCGCCCTGGTACCAGCAGACGCCTTTGATTGCATAGTTGATCGCAGGAGCCACCATGGCATTATACAAAACTGCCGGCTGGTACTGTGGATTGAAGCCAGAACCCTCGCTTCCGGTACCTGCGGGTGGATAGACCACACCTACTTTATAACTCCAGGTGCCTTTCAGGTCAACGGTATCCGTACCCGAAAAGATGCAGTACGGTTTGTCCGGCACAAAACCACCCTTGCCATTGTTATTGGTTACCCGGATGGTGAAAATATTTTTCCCTGCCTTCAATACACCCTGCGGGATCATGTACCTGCGTTGCGGATACTGGTAGGTGGTGCCGCCCACCTTTTTCCCGTTAATAAATAGTTCATCGGCATCGACTATACGACCGAGGAAGACCTTTGCATCCCGGCCGGCCATGGATTGGGGAAGAATGATTTCGCGCCGGTACCACACAACGCCATTCAGGTCTTTCAATCCCTGGTCTTCCCAGAATCCAGGAATATTGATCGATCGCCAGCCTGTCGGAATGTAGGCGGGGTCGGACCAGGCTGGTGTGTCAGCACTTCCGCGATCGGCCAGCATTGGTTCACGGATGCCCGGATCCATCATTTTTTTTACATACAGGCTATCTTTATTCCGGGTGATGGTTGCAGTGACTACCGGGAATGGTTCAGCGCCCTCTTCACTCATCCAGCTTTCGATCGGTGTACCGCCAACACTGGCATTGATGATTCCGATGGGGACTCTGTACCGATCATATAACTCCCTTGCAAAGAAAAATGCCACAGCGGAGAAGGGACGCACATTATCGCCCGTGGCTGCTTTCCAGCTACCTGCGTTCAGATCCTGTTGTGGTCCGGTGAAACTGGTTGCACCGGGGACCAGGAACTGCCTGACCTGCGGGTATGCTGCATCAGCTATTTCGCGGGCATAGGTTACATCATGTATGTTCATCTGGTGTACCATATTTGATTGTCCGCCGCAGAACCACACATCACCAAAGAATATATCACGGATGGTGATCGTATTGCTTGCGTTAATCTCCATTGTGTATGGACCACCGGCTTTTGTTGGCGGAAGCACAACCGACCAGTTTCCGGTCCGGTCTGCCGCCGTCCGGTAATTTTTCCCATTCAGGCGGACCGTGATTTTTTCCGAAGGCGAGGCCCATCCCCAGACTTTTATCTTTTCATCCCGTTGCAGGATCATGCTGTCGCTGATGAGTCGGGGAAGTCGGACCTGGGCGGATAATGTATCGAACAACATCAGGGCCAGCAAAGGCAGGAGTATTTTTTTCAAGGCTGGTATTTTAATCGTTAGCATTTTATTTTCTTCAGCACGGCTGTTTCATTTTTCCGACAACACGCAGTTCTTTGTAATTCGCGACTTCATCTATCTGTGCAGTTCGAATTGAGTCACCCATTCACCGCAGCGATGGGGTTGAACTATCCGGCGCTTTCTCGAGCTGGTACACATTGTCCAGTTCCTTCACCAGCAGGAAGCCACTGGCTGGTATAAACTCAAAAAAATATCCGGCTGGTTTGTCCGAAAAATAATGATCACCGATCTGTGTCAGTTGGAATTCCTTTCCCCGGATGGTAAGCACCAGTTTATTTTTCCTGATCGTACATACTACTTCCAGGCCCATGTTGTCCGATTTATATGTGCCGGTCAACTGTTCGAGTTCGCGCGAAGGCAGCAGGTTGAAGCCATGATATGGGAGGGAGGCCGGTTCATCAAAACAGGCTTTAAGCATCAGGTCGACCAGGTCTGCCCGCGGGTAGATAATACCGTTCGTGATGTAAGAAAAAGCGAGGCCCGACCGGGGGAAATAGGTGGCTGTTGAATAAAACTCTTCAATGCGACCGTTGTGGCCAAAGCCCTGGTGGTTTCCGTGATCCATCGGGAACAGTCCAGATCCATAACCGTCGGTGATGCTGGTCATTGCCTCAACGCCTTTTTTATCCAGCAGCCGGTAGGTAAATAAGGCCTCCAGGAACCGGGTAATATCAGATGGAGTGGAAACAAGTGATCCCGCGCCTGCATGGATACCCGGATTAGTTTCTTTCTGGCGGACCCATTTATTTTCCAGGAAACGGTAAGAAGCGCTGCCATTGGGCTCTTCATCGATGCGTGATGCAAAGCGGGTATCCTTTAAACCGGCCCGTTTAACAATCCGTTCCTGAACCAGGTCCGAGTAGCTGCTATCGCTTATCTTTTCAATAATATAACTTAACAACAGGTAGTTGGTGTTTGAATACCCTGCTCTTATGCCCGGTTCAGCATCGCTTCCTTTGGCAACAATGAGTGCTAACATTGAATCCCTGGAAACGGGCTGGTCCATCCAGTCCGGGAAATTAGTCCCTTCCGTATAATTATGTAGCCCACTGCGATGGCCGAGCAACTGCTGCACGCTGATCCGGGTGGCATTGGGAATAGTGGGATAAAAAAAAGACAGCGGTTGTTCAGCTGAAAGTTTTCCCTCCTCAATAAACTGGAAAACCAGTACGGCCGTAAACATTTTTGTTTCCGAACCAATACGATAGACGGTGCTGATGGTTGCAGGAACGGTTTTCTCTTTTCCGGTAAAAGAGTAACCCGTGGCCCGCTGGTATTCAATAACACCGTGCCGGGCAACAGCAATGCTGCCCATGCCCAGGTTTTCAGCTGCCATCAAATCGAACAGGCTGTCGAGTTTTGCCACATTCAGTTTCTGGCCATGGACGCAAAAGGTGCAGCCACACACCAGCAGGAGGAACCAGCATTTTTTCATGATAACCCGAAGATCGTGTTTTAGTTTTACCCTGCCACCGCTTCATGAATCTGGATTGTGACATTGGAATGGTTCCCGCCAATCGCTTCATTCACCTGGATTGTGCCATTGGAGTGGTTCCCGCTTATCGCTTCATTGACCTGGATTGTGCCATAGGAATGGTTCCCGCCTGTCGCTTCAAAGGGTGCCCGGCCTTTTTTGTCCAACGGTTTTGTTTGCCACCTGGCCACGACCGGGCGGTTTCCGTTGCCTCAATGCCACGGAAAGTTTTTAGTCGCCGATAAAAGGTGCATGTCGATTTAATTTGTGCCGGCATTATAAAAGGGGGTAGTTTGGAGGAACCTTAAATTCTCCTGATATGCAAAGATCAAAATTCCTCTCCGTGCTTTCCATGGCTGTTGCCCTTCCGGCCATCGGTTTTTCACGTGTAATGGATTTCATCCGCCCGCGGAATGGTAGCTTTAAAGCCGCCGCAGGGGAAGGCAGGTTACATGGCCATCTCCGGTTGAAAGGAGTCAATTCCAATGTGCTTGATGTGAAAGTTTCCGGATCGGATACGGAAGGTGGCCTGGCGTTTTTTGAACAGACTTCGCTCTCGCAAGGTCGCGGTACGCCCTACCATGTGCATGAGTCGCAGGATGAAATTTTTTATGTGCTCGAAGGAGCATATAAATTTAAAGTCGGTGAAAAAATATATGAGCTTGAAAAAGGCGAAAGTATTTTCCTGCCCAGGCAGGTGCCG
>SDZZ01000864.1 GCA_004173255.1 Chitinophagaceae bacterium
GTAGTGGGTGGCAGCCTTGGTGCCAAAACCATCAACGAGGCCATCGACAAACACCTTGACCAGTTACTCGCTGCCGGACTGCAGCTGATCTGGCAAACGGGTAAACCCTATGCCGCGAAAGCGGAAGCAAGGGTAAAAGGAAAAACCCGTGTATGGATCAATGATTTTATTACCCAGATGGAATATGCTTACGCCGCTGCGGATTTAGTTGTTGCACGTTCGGGAGCCATGACGGTGGCCGAACTGTGTGTTGTAAAGAAGCCCGTTTTATTCGTACCCTACCCGTTCGCAGCGGAAGATCACCAGACCGTGAACGCCAAA
The DNA here is from genome assembly GCA_004173255.1 of Chitinophagaceae bacterium. Taxonomy (GTDB): domain Bacteria; phylum Bacteroidota; class Bacteroidia; order Chitinophagales; family Chitinophagaceae; genus JBEVJC01. Next base: position 322 of record SDZZ01000864.1, read on the forward strand.
CAACTGGTGTACCGCGAAGCAGCCTGGATGGTAAAAGACAGTGAAGCAACCGATCGCATTGTACCGATGCTGATCGAGCTGGCCAACGACGAAGGGAAACAGGAAGAAATGAAATCCAATCTCGCGAAACTGGCGGTGCGTGATGCAGACACCGTGATAGCAACCGAGATCATGAAACAGATTGCCAAATGAACGGAAGACCCGATACTGTCCCTATGAATACCCCCTTTAAGGGGCTTGAATCCATTCGCGAGGTCTACTTCATTGGTATCGGAGGCATCGGCATGAGTGCCGTGGCGCGGTACTTCCATGCACACGGGGTAAAAGTGAGCGGGTATGATAAAACCCCGACCGTACTTACCCGTGAACTGGAAGCCAGTGGCATGGCAGTTCATTATGAAGAGCGGCCCGAACTGGTTCCACCACAGCCCGACCTGGTGGTATACACCCCGGCAATACCGGAGCAGCATTCCGAGTTGAAATGGTACCGGGATGCCGGACAGAAAGTGGTAAAACGCAGTGATGTACTGCAGATCATTTCGGCAGGTTCATTTAATCTGTGCGTGGCAGGCACACATGGGAAAACAACCATCAGCACCATGCTTGCGCACTTACTGCGCGATACGGGGTTTGGATGTAATGCATTCCTGGGCGGCATTTCGGTAAACTACGGAACCAACTTCTGGAGCGACCCGAAAAATGTATGTGTGATTGAAGCGGATGAGTACGACCGGAGCTTTTTGAAATTGAGTCCTGA
>SDZZ01000320.1 GCA_004173255.1 Chitinophagaceae bacterium
CAGATCTACCACCCAGCCTTTAATGTCGTTCCCCTGGTCCAGCTCCCCGATCAGCTTTTGGATGCTCGAAGCGAAGGATTCCATCAGCTCCCTGTTCACCGAGCCAAAGCCAGGCACGGAAATATAGCCCACGCCGCCCTCGAGCAACCTGGCCTCGGGTTTACCCTGCACGCTGGTGGCGCTCGCATAGTTCTGCGCAGCCACCTTGTTCTGCAGAAAGGAATGGTTGTCCCCCGCCTTTCTCAGCTGCCCGAGCACATAGCTGTGCAGCACCTGCGCATCATTGGCGGTCTTAAGTCCCCTGCCCAGTTCGGCAAGGTCCTCGTCCATCACCTTCCAGTCGATCGAATCCCTATATATGGCGCTCTTGCGCACGATTGCATTAAACTCCCTGCTCAAGGCCAGCACCTCGGCGCTGGGCGGCCCTCCCGATCCGGCAAGCTCCTGCACCGCAAAATCATCGAACCAAACCGTTCCCGTTCCCATGGTATAGGCGCCAAATACCAGGCTTTTCGCCTCCCTTGGCAAAAGCAGGTCCAGGCCGACCTGCTTCCAGTCGCCGGTTCCAGAAACGGTCAGTCCCTGCATGCCCGAATTCTCAAAACCTATCCTTTTTCTGTTCCCGTCCCAGATCTGGCACCAGAGCGCCACATTGCCCTGCAGCTCCCGGGTTTTAACAAAAGCGGTAATTCTGATTTTTTTCAGTGCCCGGTAGTCCACCGCCAGGTTCTGGGAAACGTTCATGAACTTGGAGCGGTCGCTTCCGCTGCCTACCATTTTCAAGGAATGCCTTCCGCTATTGGCAGCATCCGCTACCAGCGAGGCGCTGTAGCCTTCCACCGGAAACACGTTCCATCCAGAAGCTATGCTGCTACCAGAACCGGGAAGCTCAAATCCGGGATTTGAAAACTGCGCAATGCAGCAGGAGCCGCAAAGAATAAGCAGGCAGGATAGGATCGTTCTTTTCATAAAAAATTAACATTATAAGAGCTAATATAACTATTCCACACCTTCTGGGCCCTGCAATAGTCCCTATCCATCAAAATATTACAAAGCACCGGGCCCCTGGTCCCCGAAATGAAAATAATTTACGCTGCTAGTACTGTTGGCCAAGGGGAAGGGTAAAGTAAAACTCGGTTCCCCCACCATCTGCATCCCTGAAGCCGATCATCCCGTCGTGCCCCCTTATTATCCTGCGGCTGATGGCCAGTCCCATCCCAAAGGACTTCTCCCCGCCTGTCCCCGGTTCGCCCGGTCCGCTGTACATGTCAAATACGCTGGCATGCTTGTCCTTCGGGATCCCCGCTCCCTGGTCGGCCACGCTCACCTCCAGCTTCCCGGCCAGGATCACCATCCTAACTGTGATGGTCGAACCCAGGGGCCCGAACTTGACCGCATTGGAAAACAGGTTGCTCAGTACCCTGTGTATTTCGTTACGGTTGACCGCCAGCGAAACATCCAGCAACCGGGCAACCAACACCTGTCCTTTCTGCTTGGCACTGAACTCGAAAAGCGCCAGTACTTCGAGGATAAATGCGTCCAGTCTGATTTGCTCCCTGTTAAGGACAACTTCGGGATTTGCCTCCAACAGCCTCTCGATAAGCGAAAAGGCAGCTTCGCTTGAGGAGTTGATCACCCTAATGGTATCACGGTGTTCCTTTAGGTCACCTTCCTCCTCCAGCATCATCCCTGTAATGGTCCTAATCCCGCCTATGGGGTTTCGCAGGTCATGGCTCACCACCTTCAGCAGTAGCTGGTTTGCGTGCTGGGCTTCCTCGAGCTGGCCGACCGTGCTGGAGAGCTGCCGGTTCAAGGTGATCAGCTTCAGACCTTTTGACCTTGACCTTCTCAGCACTCCCACGGTATAAATCCATACAAAGGCGCCCATAAGCACGATGATGCCCGAGCACACCAGATAAAACGTCTTCATCCGGCTATCCTCGTTCAGCACCCTTATCTGGTTCTCCCGGTCTATCGAATCGAACTCCGCGCTCAAATCCGTGCCCAGAAGCTGCACATCGGTCCTTTCCAGGGAATCCTTTGCCCTATGGTATTTTTCACTGGCCCTGTAGGCAGCTGCCATATTGTTCTGCATCGAAAAAATCCTCGACCAAAGCCCAAGGGAGAGCATCGCTATCCTGGCATCCCTGTCCGGGGAAAGCGACAGGCTATCAATCTTGGCAAGTGCCCCCCTTAGCACCAGGGCCGCCTTTTCCGCCTCTCCGCGTTTCAGGTAGAGATCTGCCATCTTGAACTTTGCGCTCTGGGCATCCTCCACGGCGTAGCCGGCCCTATCGTTCAGCGCAATGCTCCTTTTCAAAAACACCTCGGCCTTTTGCAATTCGCCCTGGGAAAGCTTGACCCCACCCAGGTTCCCCAGCACTACGCCCATCGCTGTAGTTCTGTAAACGCTGTCCCCAGGTGCAAGCTGCGCGTCTTTTATATATTCCAGCGCCCGGAAGCCATAGCTGCTTGCACTGTCCAGCTTCCCAAGTTTATGGTAGGTGAGCATGAGCGAGTTCAATGCCCCCTGTTCTACGGAAAACTTTTCCAAACCATCCTTTCCCGGGGCGCAGCGATTATTGTAGTCCAGCGCCTGCCTGATCAGCACCGCCGCACCTTGGTAATCGCGCTGCCTGTACCTGATCAGGCTCAGGTGGTGCACGAAATAACTCTGCTGGCAGGGGGAAAGTTTCGCCAGCACATAGTTATGTCCCTTATGGTAGGCCCGAAAGGCAGCCGCGTATTTTTTCCTGTTGAAAAGAAAATCACCCTCGTTGAACATCATCTTGGCGGTGTTCAGCGCCGGAAGTTTTACGCCGGCCGACAGCAGCTTCAGACTGTCCGCGTAGGCAACCGCACGTACACTGTCATACTGGTAGTTCAGGTAATAGCGGAACCCGAGGTGGTATTTCTCCCACTTTTCCAGATCGCCCAAAGGGGCATAACGATCAAAGCCCACTTGCAGATGCCTTGCCATGGCACCCCAGTTCCCAGCGTTCATCAGCGCCTCCCCTTTAACCACCGCTTGCATCACCTCTGCCCTTGGGGAACCTTCAGCCCCCCGCATCTCTCCCTTGCAGGAAAACAGAAAGAAAAGGCCAAGGGCCAAAGCAGCAGGGATAAATAATCTCCCGCCGGAAAAAGCTTTACGCCCGCCATTACCAAAACCTCGAAAAGTCCTTGATCGTATCATATTACATCAGCATTTAATTTTTAGTCCCGGAATTTACAACCGTTATCGGAGCGCCATGCACCGGCACCCCGCTTGCCAAACAGCTGTTGGGCAAAAAACAAATACTGAGCCATCAATCCCCAGCTGGGAATTATCGAAATAAATCCCGGGAAAACCGATGCCGTTCCGCGCAACTATACACCCTGTGGTTGTATCGCGGGCAGTTTTGGAAATCGTTCGGCTATTACCCTACCAGCAAAAACGTCCGCTACCACCGGGCTGATTTTTGAGCCAGCTGTTCACAAAGTCGGACATCCGAACCTTTCGTTCAGCTCCGCTACCAATTCACAATAAACTGATCGTTAGGGAAAACGCTAGCCAGAACGCCACCTCATTTGCAATTAATGCTCCATCAGATCGAATAATAAAACCGTCTAACTATCAAAACATTACCAAAGCCACTCAGGATAAAACAAGGCGCCACTCAGGAAAGCCGTGCACCACAAGCCTTGACAGGCACAGAACACCCTTATAAATTAGCCTCCTTTAACCATTACTTACCATTAACCCAAAACAAAAAGACAAATGGAAAAACATCCCTTTGATGAGACCGGACTGCAGCAGCTGCTCGCCGAGCTCTACGCACTTCCGCCTGCAGAACTGCAGACCCAGAGCCAAAACCTTTTGGCCGATCCAAAAACCTGGATCCAGACCCACTTCCTGCTGGACACTAAACAACAGACCTTCCTAGACCAGATGCCCGTAGCCACCCTCGCCTTCCTGGGCGACCAGGGCAGCTTCGCCATTGCCCACCAGCTGCCCGTAACCCTGGCAAAGGAAGGAGACCCTCCCAAAGAGGACGAAGGCAAGCTCTTCACCCCAAAAAGCCGCTTCGCCTTTGCCACCGACAACCTGGGCCAGACCCTGGCCACCGGGGAAATGACCATCCTGGTCAGCTACGGACAGACCCTTGGACCAAACGGCAGCTAACGAGCCGCCCCTAAAACAACAGACCCAAAGCAAAGGTCCAAGAAAATGGAACGGCACGACATCCCCAGCAGCCTCTCGCACCTGACCGGCGCAGCCCAGCAAACCATCGAGGGCTTCGCCCGGCTCTTCCAGCCAATCGAGCTGGACAGAAACCAGGTGCTCTGCGGCCCCGGGCAGAACGGCCGTTCCATTTACCTATTGACCCATGGCATCCTGCACCATTACCGCAAATCGGCTGAAAGCAAAACCGAGAACAACGATATTCATGAGGACCGAAACCACCACAAGGCCCAAAGCAACCAGACCCTGAACATATACCTTCCCGGCAGCTACATCGGCAGCCCCTCAAGGCTCCTGCCCCCATCCCAGCTGGACTACGTCACCGCCCTAAGCCCTAGCACCCTGCTGGCCACAAGCCAGCTCAAGCTCCAGGCTTATTGCCAAAAAGATCCCGATGCCAGCCAGCTCATCTACGCCATCCAGCAGACCATCCAGCAAAACCAGCTCCGGCTCATCGAAATGCTCCACCTGCAACCCGCCGGCAGACGCCAGCAGGCAATGAGCGAAAACCTTGGAGAATACCTGAGCAAAATCCCCAAGCAGGTGCTATCGAGCTACCTCGCCCTCAGCCGAAAGCACCTGGGCAGGCTGATTCGCGAGCAGAAGGGAATAATTAAAAAGTGAAAAGTTTAAAGTGAAAAGTGAAAAGTAAAAAAATCCCAACCAACCAACCAACCAACCAACCAATTAGCCAACAAAATGAACCAGAACCTGAAAACCACCCTGCAGACCCACGGCGCCCTGCGGCCAGAGGCCTGGCAGGACATCCAGCAGAACATGCAGACCATCAGCCTGGGCGCAGGGGACAGCCTGCCCAGAACAGAAGGCAGTTTTTCCTTCCTTGCCCAGGGCATCCTCAAGGAATACGACCCCGAGCAAAGGTCCCGTCCGGCAATCATCAACTTCCTCGCCCAAGGCCAATGCTTTACCACCCGCCGGCACAACCAGCGCCACTACCTCAAGGCCATCCAACCCTCCACCATCAACCAGTGGAACAGGGATGCCCTGCACCAGCTCCACCAAAGCTACCCC
>SDZZ01000321.1 GCA_004173255.1 Chitinophagaceae bacterium
ACCTCCAGGGTGCCAAATTTTTTGCAGCTATGGACATTGACCGCGGCCCTGTTTGGGTAAATGGCAATAATCAAATACCGGCGGGTCAGACGATCACCTGGTCGGGAATTAATGTATTGGGTAAAACAGGCTTATCTTTCAAGGGCCTGTTCGGAGCAAACACCACCGGCATTTTTCAAGGGACATTTTTTCCCGGCTTTATAGACTCCATGGTTGTGGAATACCGCTTCAACGGAGTGGGTGCCTGGACCAAGGTGGTTGGTATCTTTTCAAAAGATGCAACGGCAAATGGCGGTCCGCTGGGTGTGGATGCCGATAACGATAGGGTGGGCGACGGGCCTGCCTTGACCCTTAACCTTACTGAGGCATCCGGAAATATTACCGGCACCGGCAACACCCTTGATCTGCGTTTTTCCATATTTGATAACAACACGGGAGAAGGTGCCATGGCCATCGATAATTTCCGGCTCTTCGAATCCATTCCGCTGTCGGTAAGCCTGGCTTCTTTTGAAGCCCTGAAAGACAAAAGCACGGCTGATTTGCGCTGGACTACCGAAACCGAATCAGACAATACCGGCTTTGACATCCAGCGCAGCATCGATGGCAAAACTTTTGAGACCATCGGTCATGTTGCCACTAAAGCCATTGATGGTAACAGCGTTCAACGTTTGTCCTACAACTTCCAGGATAAAGCACCGGCTAACGGCGTAAATCTTTACCGACTGGCAGAGAAAGACAGGGAGGGACACATCGTCTATTCGGATGTGCGTAGCCTGAACTTCGAAAAGGATGCCACGTTCCATTGCTATCCTAACCCGGTACGCCATCAGCTAACCATTGAATACAACGCAATGAAAGCAGAACAGGTGAGCGTAAGCATGACCGACTTTATGGGTAAGGCTGTTATAACAAGATCTGTAAACATGCAGAAAGGCTTCAACAAAACCAATATCGATATGTCGGCCCTAAGCCAGGGCATGTATAACCTTAGGGTTGTAAGTGCCTCTGGTGTGGTGCATATTTCGAAAGTGGCTAAGCAATAGGAATTAAGTTCTTTGGGAAAAGGCGCAATTGTTTTCGGCAGTTGCGCCTTTGTCATGCCGACTATTTTTTACAACCGGTGCGCATCCGGAATGCATTTGCCGGGATTGTACATCACCATTTAAAAACTTTTTGATACCGTTTGTGAAAAACCGGCATTTCCCTGACAACGACCTTGTGCAATAAAATTAGGTTAACTGTTCGCTGAAACCGTTTACAGGTGTGGCTTCTGGCCTGGGTGCGATTAATCAGGTATGAGCACGCGTCAGCACTTTTTCGCAGGCGCTTGCAGGAGCAGGTTCCATTTTACGTTCCTGTCTTTCTATCTTTAATCCATGAAAAAGAATACTATCCTTATTATCATGTTCGTATGCAGCATTGTTATGGCCGGCTGCTCTAAAAATGAATCAGATCCTGATCCTGCAGATCTGGTCACAGATGTGTATATGGCAGGTTACGCTACGGTCGCGGGAAAAACGGTGGCTTCCTACTGGAAAAACGGTGCCGAAGTCCGTCTGTCTGATGGCACAGGGAACGAACAGGCTGTAGCGATTGCCGTCGCCGGCGACGATGTATATGTAGCCGGTATTGAAATTGCGGTTACAGGACTTAATAAAGCTAAGTATTGGAAGAACGGCCAGCCGGTATACCTCACTGACGGTACCCGGTACGCCTCCGTGTCATCAATAGCGACTTCCGGAAACGATGTTTATATTTCCGGCTTCGAAGCCAACGCTTCAGACCGGTTTATTGCCAAATACTGGAAGAACGGTGTGGCTGTAAACCTATCAGACGGTAATGTAGGCGCTCTGACGAGAGCGATTGTGGTTTCAGGCGGAAACGTTTATGTAGCTGGTATTGAAGATAATGTGCCGGCGTTGAATATGTTATATTGGAAAAATGGTACGTCGGTGCCTGTAGCTACCATTACCGGCAATAAAATAATTGACTATAATGCGGTCGCACTGGCCGTAAGCGGTAATGATGTGTATGTAGCCAACTATCAGAGAAGCAGCACCGGCCGGTACACCGCCAATTATTGGAAAAACGGTGTGCAGACCGCCCTGACCGATGGTACGGAAAGTGCCTTTCCAAGGGCTATTGCGGTATCAGGTCAGGATGTATATGTGGTAGGCAAGGATCATGTAGATGTCAACACCGCTCAGGCGAAAGCGGTTATGTGGAAAAACGGACAGGCAACCGACCTGTTTAACCAGTATTCAAATACCGACCGTCGCAGGGTTTTCCGTTCCATCAGGGCGGGCGCCGACTTCTTTGTCGACAACCGCAATACTATCAGTATTACCCAGCAGGTGGGGGGTGGCCAGTTCCGTTATGACGAAACGCAGGACCAGGATTACCTGCAGGTGGACAAAACGCCCATCTATTTCGGAAACCGTAACTCCGTTGGCAAAACCATTTTCCGTCGTTATGCCACCATCCTCAACTACAAACACAGTTTCCCGCAGACGGGCAAGGAACTGACCGCTGATATCAACTATAACTATGGTAACCGGAAAGAAAAATCGTCCGTGCTGAATACTTACGCAAAACCCGATGGCAGTATATACCAGCCTAATTCAATTGTGAATAATGCCGGGGGCAATGATAACGACCAGGTAACATTCCAGGTTGATTATGTAAACCCCGTAAGCGAATCTAAAAAGTTTGAGGCAGGCATCCGCAGTTACCATAATTTTTTCAGCAGCCTGCTCGATGTGTATGCACTCACGACCGGTACCCCGGAAAAATTACCGTTGAGTAATAATTATAAATACCGGGAAATGGTCAACGCGGCATATGCCACCTATTCGAATAAGGTGGGTGCGTTCACCTACCAGCTTGGGCTTCGTGCAGAGTACTCGAAATTCAAGGGTGAACTGATCGACAGCTCGTTTAAGTTCGGGTATGAATACCCGGCCAACTTCGGCAAAATCTGGAACGCGATTTTCCCGAGCCTCTTTGTGACCAGGCAACTGAATGAATCCACCCAGCTGCAGTTCAACTATTCAAAACGGATCAGGCGCCCTGACTTCTGGCAGCTGAATCCGACGGTGGACGTAAATGACCCGGCCAACCTGCGCCAGGGGAATATCAACCTCCGCCCGGAGTTTATCAGCTCCTTCGAACTGAACCTGAGCAAGGATTATAAACACGGTAATGTACTGGCGGTACTTTATTTCCGCAGCAATCCCGATGATATCACCCAGTATAGCGATACCATTTCCGCCGCGCAGTACCAACAGCTGCAGAATGCAGCCATTGATCCGAATGCGATCCTGAATACATTCATCAATGCCAATACGACAAACCGCTACGGGGCTGAGTTTACTGTACAACATAAAGCCGGTACCAATTTCACCATTACCCCAACCGTAAACCTGCAATACAGGACGGTCAGCGCCAATGTAACCGGGCAGGATTTGAGCAATGAAGGGTTCAACTGGGATGCCAAGCTGATCGGGGAGTACAAGGTGACCCCGCTGCACAAGAACATTTTTACCGACATGAGTTTCCAGCTGCTGGGCGAGTATGAGTCGGCCGAAGTAATCCCCCAGGGAAAAAACAAATCAGAATACAGCGTCGACCTTGCCATGCGCAAAGACTTCCTGAAAGCAAAAAAAGGTACCATCACCCTGGGGGTGAACGACCTTTTTAATACGAACAGGTGGGGAACTATTTATGACACGGACGACTTCTACCAGGATTCGTACCGCCGCTGGAACGTACGCAGCGTGCGGCTTACATTCAGTTATAAGTTCGGTGATGCTGACTTCTCACTTACCAACAAAACTAAACGCAACGAAGGGGGAGGGGAGTAGTTGCCATCCCGTCGGGACTCTTGTCATCCCGTCGGGATCATCCCGTAGAGACTCTTGTCATCCCGCAGGGATCTCAACCGGAAGGGACTCTTGTCATCCCGAAGGGACTCTTGTCATCCCGCAGGGATCATCCCGAAGGGACTCTTGTCATCCCGTAGGGATCTCATCCCGAAGGGACTCTTGTCATCCCGAAGGGACTCTTGTCATCCCGTAGGGATCATCCCGAAGGGACCTCTTGTCATCCCGTAGGGATCATCCCGACGGGCCTCTTGTCATCCCGTAGGGATCTCATCCCGAAGGGACCTCGAAATGATTAGTTCAATCGCGCTGCCCACGATGACAATTCAACAGAATCAGATCTTCACCCCAAAGGTCAGCGATACATTACTTCCGTTTGCTTTAATATTCGAGAACGTATTAGCCTTGTCCGGCAACCGGTAAGGAAAACTCACATCCTTTTGCAGTGAATGCACATAGGTCAGGTCAACAAAAAACCCGGAGTTACGGTAACCCACGCCGCCACTGAGGAACATCTTGTTTGCTTTGAGGTCAGAGTCGCTGTAAGGATTACCGTAGTAGGCAAACCCAAGCCTGCCCATCACTGTATTGAATTTCATTTCACCACCCAAACGCACATTGACTGCATTGCGGTAGTAAGATTTATTTACATCGTTCAGGCTGGCGTAATAATCCTCGCCGGTTCCATCGGCGCTACGGAACTTGTTGCCTTTATATGTCACATATTCCACTTCGCCGGTAATAAAACCTTTCTGCTGGCGCACATCTTCCACCGAATTGATCACGTACGCCCCACTCACCAGGAATTTCCACGGGCTGTTCAGGTCGTAGTCATACCGTGGTGTCTCACCACCGGTGAATTCACTGCTGTTCACCGTCTGCACCCCGCGGTATTGAGGGGTACGGAACGTATCGAGATCAACTGCCAGACTGCCCTCATAGGTATCCGTCAGCGCGTACACGCTGGGAGTATGCACGGCCAGTCCGAGACGAAGTTTGTCACCAGCCTTGACAATCATACCCAGTTTCAGGTTAACCCCGAAACCTTTTGTAGTGAAGCGTTCGGTAAGTTCGGCGAAATTAAAGTCGTTGTTGACATCGGTAGTGGCGTCGGCTTCACGCAAGGTGCTTTTCTTTTCGTAGTTCACGATCGGGATACCGATCGAACCGCCGATATAAAATTTATCCGACCGGTTGCCGGCAAAGCCCAGCGCAAGCTCCGTTATGCCACCGCTTGTTTCAATGGTATGTGACTGGTTCAGCAACAGGGGATCCCCGTTTTTTAGGTTACCATACATGGCGCGGCTGATAAAATCAGGTGATTGCCCGCCAAGTGAAACGGTGTCCACCAGGTACGAATACAACGC
>SDZZ01000865.1 GCA_004173255.1 Chitinophagaceae bacterium
GTTTTTCATAGGATATTGGATTTTAAAAACGGGGCTGGATTTCTATCCTGGCCCCATTTTTTTTACCTTCAAGTTTACACTTTAATCGATCCTGCTTTACAACGGCCACCCGGCAAGTTCAAAACCCACCATGTAAGCATATCTGCCTCCTGACATTTCCCATCTGTCATTTTGCAGGCAATTCCCGTTTAAATTTCGATTTAGCAAACGTCACTGCAGCCTTCATTTATTGAAGTAGCTGAAGACGATCATAGCTTTCGACTGGCCAATCAAAGCAACCAGTTCATCCATGGTTTTTTCCCGGATGTTTTTAACAGAGCGGAACTCTTTCAGCAGCAGGTCCGCCGTTGATTTACCGATTCCCCGGATATCTTCCAGCTCGTTTTTGAAGGTACCCTTGCTCCGTTTCTGCCGGTGGAAGGTGATACCGAAACGGTGTACTTCATCCCGGATCCGGCGGATCATTTTCAGACCCTCACTATTGTAGGGGAGCTTGAGGGATTCCTGGTCACCCGGGAAAAAGAGTTCTTCCTCATTTTTGGCCAGGCCCACCATAGTAAACGCCCCACCCAGACCCAGTTCGTCCACCGCTTCCATTGCAGCGCTTAGCTGCCCTTTACCGCCGTCAATGATCACAAGGTTGGGAAACGGCTGGTTTTCTTCCTTTACGCGCTTATAACGCCTCCCAACGCTTTCTTTCATGGAAGCAAAGTCGTTGATGCCCTCCACGGTCTTAATGTTGAAATGGCGATAGTCTTTTTTGCTCGGTTCCCCGTTTTTGAAACAGACCATTGCGGAAACAGGGTAACTACCCTGGAAGTTGGAGTTATCGAAACACTCGATATGCAGGGGGAGCTGGGGCAACTGCATGCGCTCCTGCAGTTCCTCAAGGATTTTGACTTTATCCGTATTCCGCGAAATTTTCAGGCGTTCCTTGTTTTTCAGTTCCTCAATAAAGTAGTCCGCGTTTTTCTCCGACAGGTCGAGTAGTTTCTTCTTGTCGCCGGCTTTCGGAATGATGAAATCCCTCCATACGCGTTGCTTGGAAAAAATATACATCACCGGGTCCCTGAAC
>SDZZ01000322.1 GCA_004173255.1 Chitinophagaceae bacterium
AACAGGGAATCATTGATGGTTGAAAGACCGGATAACCTCGCTTGTTTTCCTTCGAGTTCCGGGAGATGAACAATCTCCCATTTTTTCGCCTTCGGCATCGGCATGCCTTGCTGTAACATATACGCGAGGAAGGCATTAGACTCAAGCATTATCAGCAAATTATTACCACGGTTGGCAAGGAATAGATTTTCCCGGGTCATACAACTTCCTTCAATATTCCACATCGCCCGGTCGGTGCCGGTCTGTATGCGCAGGCTATCATAGAAAGCCGTTAGTGAAAATGTCACCTGGTTATCCAGCATTCGCAGGTTAACCATTAATACACTATCACGCGTAGGAGTCTGACTTCCGGATCCAAACGCCAGTAACAAGGGGGTGCCGGCGACCGTAATCACAGCGGCTGATTCAAAATCATGTTTTACCGGCTTGGGTTCACGATAATGATTACCAGGGATGGAAGCAATACTGATACCTTTAAATTGATATTCATTTTTCCCGGCACCATACAGCCTGGTAGCATCGTCACCAATAATATATAAAGAGTCGCGCCGCCCGACGGCTAAACCAGATCCGGATGGGACGGAGTCCAGCGTGAGTGATTCAATAACCTGCAGTCCGTCCGGTTGGGCACGGGACTTACAACCTGGAAAGAAAACAGTGGCGATACAGATCAGTACCGGTATAAACAAGCCGACGGGGATATGGCGATTAAAGATATTCAAGCTCATAACGAACCCAAGATATTACTTTAACCATCCTCGGCAAACCCAAAAAGGGCGACTCCATTTTTACCTGGCCTTGCAAGAGCTTGCGGTGACTTATGGTTTGACCGTTTCATTTACCGGAAAAACCGATTCATCCACTTCGGTTCCCTGGCCAGCAACCATACACCAGCCAGCTGCCGTATGGTGATAAACTTCCAGCCGGCGAACTTTGATCGTGAGGTCTTTCCCCGCCACCACCAGCGATACCTCCAGCAGGAAGTTCACCACACCGCAGGTCTTATCATACACCCGTACAATCTCACTTCCGGGTACCAGCCGCATCGACTTGAAAACCACTTTCTGCTTTTTCTGCGCTTCGATCCATTGCTGGCGGGAAAAAGATAGGTCGCCCTTTGGACCAACGGCCACCCAGTCGCCGCAACTTTTTTCCTTTCCAGGACCTGTTTCATGGATTACCTGCAATAATTCCCCGCGTTGTTCAGGGAAAGACGTGGTATCCAATTGGGCAAACCCGGCCATGGTGCCGAGGGAAAGACAAAGGGCGAATATGAATTTCTTCATTGCTATTATTTTGAAACACGAACTTATCACGGGCCGTTTCATTTAACCGGAAAATTCGCCGGACCTGGGGATTCAGGGAGCCAGCCATCCACGCTACCGGTTGATCCGCCATGTTACGTTCTGGCTCTCCTGGACGCTGTTCCAGGTAGTGCTTTATTCATTTACCCCATCTCCCCTGCTCATGAAGCAGGATTTTTTCACCCGCATTTACATCACCCTGCCGGAAACTATCCTCTTCCTGCTACCGCAATTATTCCTGGCCTATTCGCTGATGTATGGGGTCATCACGAGGCTGGTCATACCGGGAAAGTACTTAGCGGCTATTGCTGCCAGCATTGTGCTGATCATCGTCACTGCCCTTTTCTCTGCGCTGCTTTCCACCACCATTATTGATTGGGTGCGGTTCAAAATGATTGGACCGTTATCACCCATGGTCGCCAGCCAGCCGTCAACTCCCCCGGCCTATTCGATAGGCGTCGCCATGCTCGCGGGTTTGAGGGGAGCAATTATGATTGGCGGAATTGCCTCCGCCATTAAACTGATGAAAAGTTTTTATGAAAAGCAGCAGGCTGCCATGGCCATGGAAAAGGAAAAAATCCAGGCGGAATTACAGGTGCTGAGGGCGCAACTACATCCACATTTTTTATTCAACACGCTCAACAATATTTATTCACTCACCCAGCAGATCCCCAACCCGGCATCGGCCATGATCCTGCGGCTATCGGGCATGCTTCGTTATATCCTGTATTCCGGAAGCAAGGAACTGGTAGCGCTTGACGGGGAACTGAAAATGATTGATGACTATATTAAACTGGAGGCGCTGAGATATGATGAGTCGCTGGACCTGAGCATCGAGTTACCAGCCAACACCAACGCGTTAATTGCGCCGTTGCTATTGCTGCCATTCGTGGAGAATGCGTTTAAACATGGCGCCAGCCGCATGATTGAGCGCCCGTGGATCAGCCTGCGGGCGGAAGTGACCGACAACAAACTGACAATGGTCATGGTTAACGGCTTCGATCCGGAGGCTCCACAGGAGCAGGGAGGGATCGGGATAGAAAATGTAAAAAAAAGGCTGCAACTTCTTTACCCGGGAAAACATACATTGCAATTGCGGGGGGAGGAAGAACTGTTTTACGTAAACCTGATGATCGACCTTGGAAATGAATACAGAGAACCCTGAAAGAAGTCGTAACATCATTCATGGAAATGGGAGTGTTGGATCCGGGAAATGAAAACAATAATCAAACCAACAGGCAACATGCGATTCGAATGTCCTGGTTCGTTTGGCCTGGCCACACTACTGCCCTGCAAATTGTGAACAATCGCCTTACCTCAAGACCATTAAAAACAACCCAGTGCCTGACCGGATGTACCAATGCCTCATAGTCGATGATGAACCTCACGCGCGTGAAATATTGCGCAGGTACATTGAACAATTACCCCAACTGTCGGTTGCGGCTGAAGCACCCAATGCCATACACGCGATGGTCATCCTGCAGCAACAACCTATCGACCTGTTGTTCCTGGATATCCACATGCCGAAACTGTCCGGCATCGATCTTATTAAAAGTTACCGCATACAGCCCAGGATCATTCTCACCACAGCCTATGAACAATACGCGCTGCAGGCCTTTGACCTCGATGTGAGCGATTACCTGCTCAAGCCGATTGCATTTGAACGATTTGTAAAAGCGGTGATGAAAGCGTTGCCGGGTGAACAGAGCCCGGCTGCACTGCCCGAAAACAATACGACCGAGGCGCCGTTTTTATACCTCCGGTCAGACCGGAAAATGGTGAAGGTTTACCTGGACAGCATCTACTATATCGAAAGCATGAAAGACTATGTCCGGGTGCGTACTATTGACGGCGATGTTATCAGCAAACATTCCATGGCGGCCCTCGAAGCCATACTGCCGCCGCAACAATTTATACGGGTACACCGGTCGTTCATCGCTGCCATTAATAAAGTGCTGGCGATTTCAGCGGGTAAACTTCAGCTGGCTCCCGGCGAAATTCCCATTGGCAACCTGTACCGCCTGGGAGTCATGAAGTTGTTGCAATAATGATTGAAGCACCCAGGAAAATTATTCCGACCGAAGGCTCTTCACCGGATTGGTAACCGCGGCCTTGATCGCCTGGAAGCTCACCGTTGCAATGGTTATAAAAACAGCGATGACGGAAGACAACACAAACACAGTCCAGCTGATGCTGATGCGATAATCATAATTCGCCAGCCAACTCTGGAGGTAGTACCACGCTATCGGCGCTGCAATAATACACGAGAGGAGAACGAGCATGATAAATTCGGTAGACAGCAACCTCCAGATATTTGGCACACTGGCACCAAGCACCTTCCGGATGCCGATTTCCTTGGTCCGTTGTTCCGCCACAAAACTGGCCATTCCAAACAGGCCCAGACAGGAAATCAACACAGCAAGCACCGCGAAATAGGATGATAATTTCCCAATCCGTTCTTCTGCGGTAAACTTGGAGCCGAATTCATCGTCCACAAACTTATAACTGAAGGGAACATCAGGAGTGTATTTTGCCATCACCTGTTCCACTGACTTAAGGGAAGCCGCCACGCCCTGTTTGCCGTTCAACTTTAGAATCAGGCTACCCATATCACCGTATTCACCCACATGATAAAGGGTCGGCCGCACCGGATAAAATGGCGACTCCTGCATCAGGTCACTCACCACCCCGATGATTGTATACGGCCGGCCGTTCCATGTCAGCGTTTTACCAATCGGATCCTTGAATCCAATAAATTTGGCAGCTGATTCATTCAATACAAAAGCAAACGAATCCGTGGCGAACTGGTGGGAGAAATCGCGACCGCGCTTTACTGTCCAGTTGACCGTTTTCCCAAAATCATAAGTGACGGTGTTGTTTGGGAAATCCACTGCAAGGGATGGATCCTTCCCCTCCCAGTTAAATCCGCCGTTCGTATTATAAACACCCGTGAGCGAACTGTTCGATGCAGTCATTTCTTCGATTGCCCCGGAGCTTTTCAATTCATTCCTTACTGCGTCAAAATGATCCCTCACTTCGTTGGATAGGTTCATATTGATGAGACCATTCCGATTGTAACCAATGGGCCGGTTCTTTGCATGCTGGATCTGCTGGTAAACAATAATTGTTCCGCTGATCAGCATTACAGAAACTGTAAACTGTAACACCACCAATACCCTCCTGGGAATAGCGGCATTCTTTCCGGCTTTGAATGTGCCTTTTAATACTTTCAGCGGCTGGAACGAAGACAGGTAAAAGGCAGGGTAACTGCCGGCAAGAAGACCCGTAACCACAATAAAAAGAACAGCAATGGCCCAGAACCATCCATTAGCCCAGGGCATGTCCATCTTTTTACCGGCAACTTCGTTGAAGAACGGGAGTAACAGGCTTACGATGACAAAAGCAAACACCGCAGCAAGTACCACCACCAGGTACGACTCGGCAAAGAACTGCCGGGTGATCTGCCACCTGAGTGAGCCAAGGGCTTTGCGGATGCCAACCTCCCGCGCCCTCTTCTCACTCCTGGCCGTGCTCAGGTTCATAAAATTGATACAGGCAAGGATCAATACAAAAATCCCGATTGCAGCGAACAACCACACGTAACGGATTTTACCACCCGTGTTGACCCCATTCTTGAATTCGCCATACAGGTTCCATTTGCTCATCGGTTGCAGGAACACCTGCCAGTTATATTTCTTTTCAAACTCGCCAACGTTGTCGAGTTTGACATTTTTTATTTTAGCCGATACTTTGTCGAGGTCAGCATTGTCGTTCAGTTGTACAAACGTCTGTGAGAAGTTGCTTCCCCAGGGATTCTCCATCTTTTTAACCCATGGATTTTGTATCAGGTACAGTTCCCAGGGCAACATCATTTTTACATCACGGAAGGAAGTATTCTCCGGCAGGTCCTCATATACCCCGGTAACCTTCACGTCGACCGACCGATCAAGGCGAAGGGTTTTGTTCATCGGATCCTCTTTGCCAAAAATTGCCTCTGCGAGCGAAGCCGAAATCAACATCGAATGCGGATCGCTGAGACCGGCCCTCGTTCCACTGAGCATTTTCAGCGTGAGCATGTCCGTTACACCGGAATCAAAATACATTCCTTTTGTTTCAAGCGTTTTGTCACCCTTTGTCAGCAACAGATCATTCAGCCATGATGCCTGGATCACATGTTTGAAGTCACTGCCATATTTTTGTTTGATTGTCGGACCCATCTCTGCCGGGTTTGACATCTGGGACGAAATCTCCCCGTTGAAATTCGCGTGTTGCATCACCTGCGCAATGCGGTCATAGTTGCTATGGTATTTATCAAAAGACAATTCATCATAGATCCACAAACCAATGAGCATTGCCACGGCCATGCCGGCAGCAAGGCCACCAATATTGATTGCACTGTAGCCTTTGCTTTTGGCCAGGTTGCGCCAGGCTATCTTGAAATAGTTCTTTAACATCAGGTGATGATTTTGTGTGTTGAATTGGGTTGTGCCGGGTTCCGCAGTCAGGCTCTCCCCGGACGAGCAACTGTACTGAAAAATGTGCCGTCTTGCTAAGTGATTGACAGCCATTACTGTGTGGTAAGTGCCCAGCGGCGGGAGTGTCCGGATTTGATGCAGTGGTTGTCCGGTTATTGAGATGTCTGACCCGTCCTAAAATAGCTATACACGGTTATTAATTAATCCTGCTTTCCCTATACAGCAAGGCGGAGTGTCTCGCCCTGATTTGGCTATACACGGTTATGTCTCGCCTGAACTAATTATAGAATTACAGGAGCCAGGCTCTATTTACCGGTAAGCAGATTTTTTTCCAGGAATGCATTTACCACGGGATAAAACAACTGTGGCATCTCTGTTTCCACGAAATGCCCGGATTCGAAAATGCCCTGCACCTGTGCACCGGGAAAAGCCTGCACGTTTTGCGAAATGGTCGTCAGCTGACGAATTGCGGATTGTTTCGCAGGATTTATAACCTCCACCCCATACTCACCCCACCCCAGCGATGATGCACACCTGTCTTGAATTCCTTCGTGATATAAGATTGCGTGTAGGACAGCAGTACTTTTTTAAAGTTAACCACTACACCGGCATCTGCCTGGAAAACCACGCGACTGACATCGCCCGATGATATAATATAGGGAGTGGTCTTATTAATGAT
>SDZZ01000323.1 GCA_004173255.1 Chitinophagaceae bacterium
AACTGGAACAGCACCTGGCATCATTTGAAAAAATTACCCGCGGCGCGTCGGATGCCGGGCCTATCGGCAAACTGGAACCCGCCTTGCGCTTCCGATGGCTGACCGCTTCGCGCAGTACCGTTGTGCAGTCGTCAAAAGTACACCCGGGTCTTACCGCCGACCCCGTGGCCACACTGGAAAAGCTGCATCAACAAATGGTTGGATAATTAGTCCATCCACTCCCACGCACTTTTATACCCATTATTTTTTTCGGCATAGCTGATAAAGGATGCGTAAAAATCGTGCGATGACAACGTGCCGCTGTCTCCGATCACCACCAGTTTTTTCCTCGCCCTGGTCATGGCCACATTCATCCGCCTGGTGTCGGCAAGGAAACCGATTTTACTTTCGGTGTTACTTCGTGTCATACCGATATAGATTACATCACGTTCCTGTCCCTGGAAACTGTCGATGGTATTGATCGAGATTTGGTCACGGTATTTCGTCATTACCGGTGCATGTTCTGCAAGTGAACGTAACAGCACCACCTGCTCCTTGTAGGGTGAAATGAGCCCAACCGAAACCTGGACATTTTCCCCGTGGATGGATTCCAGCTGTTCCAGCAATAACGACACCTGCCTGATCAGGAATGAAGCCTCTTCGGGGTTGCTGGTGCTGGAACCTTCTGCCTTTTCATCAAACCCGCATCCCGATGTATCGATAAACAACAACGGTTGATCACCATCCAGCAGCAAGCGGCTGGCCACCGAGGGATGTGCCTTCAGACGGTGTTCATAAAAACGGGCCGATGGAAAACCCATGATTGTTTTGTTCATGCGGTATTGCTCCTCGAGCAGCGTTACCGCATCGGGATAACGTGCCGCCAGTTTTTCAAGGAGGGTCACAGCGAGTCCACCCCGTGCGGCTTCCACTGATTTGATAGTGGGTGGTAACTGAAGATGGTCGCCCGCCAGCACCAGCTTTTTTGCTTTGAGTATAGGGATCCAGCAGGCGGGTTCCAGCGACTGGCCCGCTTCATCAATTACCACGGTGTGATATTCCAGGTGGCGGACCGTATAGTGATTGGCGCCGACCAGTGTAGCTGCCACCACCTGCGCTTTTGAGACCAGGTCATCCAGTATGTATTGTTCGGTGTTACCGACCTGCTTCATAATATCACGCGCTTCATCGAGCAGGGCCTTGCGCTGGTCGCGCTCGGCCTTGCCGAAATTCCGCTTGTATTTATGGGCCATGTTGCGGAATTCATTCGCCCGTTTTTTCAGCTTGCCGATCTCTTTCATACCGGGATGCTGCTGCATGCGGCTGTCGAGCGTGAGGGAGCTGAGCCGTTCGGATACCCGCACCGGATTACCTACGCGTAGTACATGGAGGCCGGCGGCAGATAATTTTTCACTCAGCAGGTCAACCGCCGTGTTGCTCGGCGCCACCACCAGTATACGCTGGTGATCCTTTTTATACAGTGCCTGGATGGCCTGCACCAGTGTGGTTGTTTTTCCCGTGCCGGGCGGACCATGCACAATGGCAAGTTCATTGGCCGATAAAATGCGGTGTACCGCCTGCTCCTGCGATGGATTGAGATCAGGAAAGGGATAAGAAAAAACACCCGGGTCAAATCCCGGCGACTGTTCACCAGTCAGTACATGGATAAGCGTGGATGTATCCGATTTCTTTTCCATTTTCAACGGAGCCTGCTTCAGCGCATTCTCCATTTCATCGTAGCTGTTGTCGTCGAAGAGGAGGTCAATTCCAAGTTTCCCTTCCTTCGACCAGTGTGGAAGTTCATCGGTACGCAGGGATATTTTCAGGCGGTTGCCCGATTGCCAGCTGATGACACCCTGCAACCGGTCCTCCCCGGCATTATGGTTTGAAAAAATGGCGGCCGGCACACCGAACCGAAGCTGGTGCGGCACGTCCTGGTGGGTGGTCCTTTCCACTTCCACCGTCAGGTAGTCACCCCGTCCCAGTTCACTGTCGCGTATTGCAACCGGGTACCAGCTGAGACCCTGCGCCCGGCGTTCATTAACCGAGGATGTCTCGATCTGTTGCTGGTAAATACGTTCATCTTCCCTCCTTTCCATCTTCAGGAGGGCCATCAGTTGTTGGAAATATTCCATGCTGCAAAAGTAGGAGGATAAAATTCCGTAATATCGTAGTGGCGAACTGAAAAGTCTTATTCAAATAAAAAAACTGTCATTATGCAATGGAAAGGAAGAAGGGCCAGTACAAATGTCGATGACAGGCGCGGTGTGTCGGGCGGTGGTATTGCTGCAGGGGGCGGTGTGATCGGGGTGATTATTTTCCTGATCTACCAGTTTCTCGGTGGCGGT
Source organism: Chitinophagaceae bacterium (assembly GCA_004173255.1). Classification (GTDB taxonomy): domain Bacteria; phylum Bacteroidota; class Bacteroidia; order Chitinophagales; family Chitinophagaceae; genus JBEVJC01. Next base: position 2,328 of record SDZZ01000323.1, read on the forward strand.
GGCAGTGATATGTCACAACTGCCGCAGGTGCTGCCGGGTGGCGGTGCACAGCAGGAAATGTCGGCCGAGGAAAAGGCGGCTGATGATGAACGGGCCGAGTTTGTGAAGGTCGTGCTGGCCGACACCGAGGATGTATGGGGAAAACTGTTCTCGGATATGGGACAGACCTATGAAGCTCCCCGCCTGGTTTTGTTCAGGGATGCAGTACAGTCGGCCTGCGGAAATGCAAGTGCCGCCATGGGTCCGTTTTACTGCCCCGGTGATAAACAGGTATACATCGACCTGTCTTTTTACCAGGATATGCAGACTAAACTTAAAGCACCCGGCGACTTTGCCATGGCTTATGTAGTTGCCCATGAAATCGGTCACCATATCCAGAAACTGAATGGCACCTCTGATAAAATGTCGCGCTTACGGCAAACCATGAGCGAAACAGAATACAACAAGTATTCGGTGAAGCTGGAACTGCAGGCCGATTTCCTGGCCGGGGTATGGGCCAACCATGCCCAGCAGATGAAAAACATCCTTGAAGCCGGCGATATCGACGAGGCCCTGAATGCTGCCAATGCAATTGGTGATGACCGCCTGCAGAAGGAAGCCCAGGGACGGGTTGTACCCGATGCCTTCACCCACGGTACTTCCGCCCAAAGGATGTACTGGTTTAAAAAAGGCTTCACTACCGGCGACGTCAGCCAGGGAGATACGTTTAACGCACCTGATCTTTAAACCGGCATGATATTTTAATGGATAGGGTTACAGAACCTGATCTTTCAATTTAAAATTATAACCATGTTAAAAGGAACCCTGGGCCTGCTGGCCGGCGCCGCCGCTGCATATGGCCTGTACAAGTATTCAAAAATGACTGCGGAAGAAAAAAATGCCCTCAAGGCCCGTGGTAAAGATTTTATGGATAAGAACCTGAACGGGTTTGGTGACCTTTTCGGCAAAAAGGCAACTACTGCCAACGGCAGCACCAACTAATTTCCCTTTCTAACGGAAGTATTCAATAGGTAACATTACGTTACCTATTTTTTTTATCTGATACCCGGGGAAAATACGGGGTACCTACCCGGGGGAAACACCGGGCATGCGGATCAGTGGCAGTTCTTACATTTGTGGTGAACCTTGATCATTTCACCCTTATTCGTGAGAATGTTTACCTGACCCTGCCTCGGCAGGGTTTTTTCTTGATTATACGAATGAAACAAAGCGCAGGTATACTGGCTTACCGCATCCGGGCACATCAGCCCGAATATTTCCTGGTACATCCCGGCGGCCCGTTCTGGAAGAATAAAGATGCCGGCGCCTGGTCTATTCCCAAAGGGGAGTTCCACGACGGGGAAGAGGCTGTAATGGCTGCCCGCCGGGAGTTTGAGGAAGAAACAGGTGTCCCCGTAACCGGTAATCTCAAAAAGCTGCAGGCAGTAAAGCTGAAGTCCGGAAAATGGATTTATGCATTTGCCGTTCGCATGAACGTAAATGAAAATGCCATCACCAGCAATGAATTTGATTTTGAATGGCCGCCGAAGTCGGGCAAGACTATTCGCATACCGGAGGTTGATAAGGCTGGATGGTTCCCACTTGAGGAAGCCAGGATCAAAATCAACCAGGGGCAGGTTCCGCTGCTGGTTGAGCTGGCCGGCCTGCTTGGTTAACGGTTTTAGTGGAGGACTCTTGACCGGGGCCCTGATCACTACAACATACACCACATTCATGCGCCCCCGGTTAGCTTGCCGGTTTCTTCTTGACCAGGGCCGCTGCGTCTATATTCTCTTTCTGCTGCACCGTTTTTTTTCCCAGTTCCACCTCCACCTGTTTGGTGGTCACCGCATAGTCGTTGGGGTGTATGGCAGATCCATACTTCATGGCATATGCCTTGGTAAATTCTGCCCCGAAGTAAAGGATGAGTGAGGAGTAGTACGTCCATAACAAAAGCACTACCAGTGATCCGGCAGCGCCATAGGTGGAACCAACTTCTGTCTTGTTGATATAAAACGAAATCAGGAACTTTCCGATCATAAAAAGCAGCCCGGTAACCACTGCACCGGAGAACACGTCCCTCCATTTGATTTTCGCGTCGGGTAAAACTTTAAACACTACTGCAAAAATGGTCGACACAAGCGTGAGGGTGACCACCTGGTTGATGATATAAAATACAATAACGGTTACGTCCGGGAAATGTGCCTGCAGCCGTTTGCTGAAAATGTCAATTACCGATGTAAGTGCCAGCGAGACGATCAGTATAAAACCAAGGCTGATAATAACCGAAAAGGAAAGGAACCTGTTCTGCAGGAATTTCAACCAGCCTTTTTTTGGTTTAGCCTTGATTCCCCAGATGGTGTTGATGGAATCCTGGATCTCGGCAAACACGGTAGTGGCGCCCACCAGCAGGGTAACCAGGCCAATGATGGCTGCGGTGTTTGTTTTACCTGCCAAGGATGCGTTTTTTATAATGTCCTGTACCTGCGATGCGGTTTCAGTGCCCAGCAGTCCCTGCAATTCATTAAACACTTTCCCCTGTGCAGCATCCTGTCCAAGGAAAATACTACCCAGGAAAATGATTACAATCATCAGCGGACCCATTGAGAAAACGGTGTAGTAAGCGAGCGACCCACTCAATTTCGTAAGTTTATCTTCCCCAAAACCCTTGAAAGAATTTTTCAGTACCTCCCAAACTCCTTTTCCGGTAAGCTTTTCCCTCATAACTCAAAATGTTTTTCTATTTCCCTGCCTGCTGCCTCTACCAGTGCAGCAGGTCTTTCTTCGTTGACCGTCCATTTACACTCATGGAAGGAGAGGTAACCAAACGAAACCTTGTTCAGCACTACGTGAAATGAAACAGGCTTGCCATCCGGTGAAGTTTTTTCGGATGGATTAACCCAGCCCTCGTATAATACCCCACCCGATGTA
>SDZZ01000866.1 GCA_004173255.1 Chitinophagaceae bacterium
CTTCTCAAACTACCGAAAGACCAGAAAATTATCGGCCGGTGCAAACGGGATTTGCAACAGCATGCCGGACTGCTGACGAGCGACCCGCTCTATAAGTCGGTGGTCATTGTGGCCGACGTGGATCCGGTGTAGCAGGATCGACCCATACCCTACGTCAACCCCGGCACGTCTCTTGTTCATGAAGTTGCTAAAGCAACACCCTTCATGCGCCGACCAAGCCGGATTTATATTTTAGTAGCCATTGTACTAGTGGTCTTTTTCGTTTTCCTGCTCCTGTGGGAGCGACGACCGTCCCCGCCACCGCCGCCCGACCGTGAAGATGCCGTCAGGCCTTCGCCCGCGAACCCGCAAGGGCAATGATATCGTCATAAGTATGCCGGTAGAACCCTGGCACCTGCTTTTTGGATGCGGCCAGCATGGCGGCAGCAAGAACCGATCCCTGCACCCCGCGGTACTTTTTCCAGCTGCCGGATAACATCCCGTTGACCACCTTGAAAATGCCCTGGAACAACCGTTCAGCCAGCCTGTATTCTTTTCGTTTGCCCATCAGGAGTGATGGCTGGAAGATGTGGACGGTCTGCAGGTTGAGACCGGCAAGTGCATCCTCCACCTCACCCTTGAGGCGCAGGTAAAACTGGCTGCTTTTGCTGCTTGCCCCGATTGCGGTAACAATTATAAAATTCTCACAACCTGTTTCCCTGCCCAGCCTGGCCGCATTTACCGGGATATCGTAGTCGATTTTACGGTAAAGTTCATGGTTGCCATTTACATTTTTCTGTGTGGTACCAATGCAGCAGAAGATCGTGTGTGACCCGTCCAGCGCCAGTTTCACCGACTCCATGTCACTGAAGTCGACCAGTTTTACTTCCTGTTTCGGGTGGTGCCTTGTTTCCGGCCGGCGAACAATGGTCCTGACCGTCTCAAAATAATCATCGGCAAGCAACTGCTCCAGCAGGTCGCTGCCTATCATACCCGTACTGCCGATTACTGACGCTATTCTTCCAGTCATGATTTTAATGTATAATTGCTTCAATTTAACTCTATGCAAGTTCAGGAAAATTTCCCTTTGAA
>SDZZ01000867.1 GCA_004173255.1 Chitinophagaceae bacterium
GGCGTACTGATCTGCGAGCCCTATAAGAGCGAAATAGGCCGGCAGTGGAGGTTCCGTACGCCCGAAATTGCCACCCAAAGCAGCGAAACCATTTTCGCTATGTTTCTCCAGTACCTTAGCTCCGGTGATTTCGTGGGCGCTGACATGGCAAGGAAATACCTGCAGATGGGTTATACCAGGGCCAGAAGATATGCCAACTACAAAGGTGGCCGGAAGTACGATAGGGAAAACGATTATGAGCAGCTGGAGCGCGGCACCGGCTCGGAGGAAAAAGCCCGGGCAGCGGAAATCTTCTACGGCAGCTATAAAAAAGCGGAGGCTGATCCGGTTTATGCGAAAATGAAAAAGGACTGGAAGCAAACAAGGGGCTGAGCCAAATAAGATTTAGTTATCCTATATACATACACTGCTTCCTTCGCCCGATCCAACATAACTACTCAGTCAATTCGATCCATACCGGGCAGTGGTCGCTTGATTTCTCCCATCCCCTTACATGGCCATCCACCCCGGCGGAAGCCAGACGACCGGCTAGTGTTTTATCCAGCAACAGATGGTCCAGGCGAAGACCGGCTCCTCGCAAGTAGGCATTACGTAGATAATCATAGAAAGTATAGATGCGCTCATCTGGATGCAGCGAGCGGAGCGCATCGGTCCAGCCCTGGGAAAGCAGCTTTTTGTAGGCCTGCCTGCTTTGAGGCAAAAAAAGTGCATTGTCCAGGTATTTTTCCGGCTTATAGGTATCCAGCTCGGTCGGAATCACATTGTAGTCCCCTATCAGCATTACCGGCAGGTCAAAGGACAGCAGTTTTTTGGCATGACGGGTCAGACGCTTGAACCACTCGAGCTTATAGTCGAACTTTGGTCCAGGGGCCGGATTGCCATTGGGCAGGTACAGGCAGCCCACCACCATTCCATAGGCAAAACCCTCGATATACCTGGAATGCTCATCCGAGCTGTCGCCATCAAGGCCACGCCGGGTCTCCCTGATTTCCTCCCTTGAAAGGATCGCCACCCCGTTCCAGCTTTTCTGGCCCTGGAATATCGAATGGTAGCCTGCCTTCAGCAGTGCA
>SDZZ01000022.1 GCA_004173255.1 Chitinophagaceae bacterium
GTCACTGATGATGATACTGCTGCTTGCCGGCAGTACAGCTACCGTGCGCGCACAGCAGCAGGAAAATTTAAGTACCGGGTCGCTCGACCTGGTGGGGGTGGACCAGTTTGGCCGCACCGTGTCCCCAATCGGCGGGTTTAAGGAAAAAAAACAGGTCGGTATTTTTTACTGGCCGTGGATTGGGCAACCCTTTGCTTCCGGGGCGTACGATGCCAGCAAAATTGCTGCCATGCCGAATGGTCTTTCCTTGTTGTATGACCTGAAATCGACCGATTCGGTGATCAGTCCAAGGGGCCAGGCCCACTTCTGGGGTGAACCACTTTTTGGTTATTATAATTCGGCCGATGAGTGGGTAATCCGCCGGCAGATGAAAATGCTGACACTGGCAGGCATCGATTTTATTGCATTCGACCTAACCAACCGGGTGACCTATAAAGAAGTTTATGATAAGGTCCTGCGTGTTATTGAAGAGTTCCAGCAACAGGGATGGAATGCACCAAAGGCGGTATTCTACACCCATTCCAAATCGATGGAGACCACCAGGGTATTATATGAAGACCTGTACAAACCGGGTCGGCTGGAGAACGCCTGGTATAAGGTAAACGGCAAGCCCATGATCATTGCCTACACCGATACAGCCGATGACCGGGCTGAAGCTATATCGCGCAGCGATCTTGGCTATAACCCTGTTCCTTATTCAAAAGAGATCGCGGATTTCTTTTATTTCAAAAAACCACAATGGCCGTTTGACCCGAGTTATGAAACCGGGTTTCCGTGGGTGGAATGGAAATACCCCCAGCCATTACACGGTGGTGTGATGAGTGTAACGGTTGCCAGTCACCCGAAAGTTCCGATGTCACGGTCCATCACCTCCGGCTGGGTCAACTGGGGTCGTGGCTGGGATCCGGTCACCAAAAAAAATATCGCTGAAGATGTGGACAAGGGTACATTTTTCCAGAAACAATGGGACCACGCCATTGCGATGAACCCCGATACAGTATTTGTTGGCGGATGGAATGAATGGATCGCATACAAACAGCCCTACGGCGATGAATACATGTTGTGCGATGCAGCCAACCGTGAATATTCACGCGATGTGGAACCGATGAAAGGTGGTTATGAAGATGCATTCTACCTGCTGATGATAAATAACATCCGCCGCTATAAAGGGCTGCCTCCGGTGGCAAAAGCCAAACCCGCAAACACCGCAGCAAAAAAAGATCAGGCCAACGCACCTGGCGGCAAAACATACCGTAATGTGGACGCGGTGCCGTTTGCACGAAATTTTCCGGGGGCAACAGATAAGATCACCTACAAGCGTGCCGCCCCGGTCAATGTCCTGAAAGAAGTGAAGCTGGACCACGACAGGGATTATCTCTATTTTGATATTACCGCCGCAGCCGATTTTGTGATGCCTGCAACCGGAAGCAGGGGATTGACCCTGTTTATTGGTCGTGACCAGCCCGCACTGAAAGGCTGGAAAGGATATGAATTCGTTGTTGAACAGGATGCAAAAACGAAAGGGTTTACAGTCAGCCGGATCGACTCGTCCGGCCACCTGACCCGCGTTGGTAAAGCAGCCGGTAAAGTAACGGGCAATCAGGCCAGCATAAAAATTTCCCGTAAACAACTCGGGATGGCAACATCGGGTACAGGTATTTATTTCAAGGTGGCCGACGGGGTCGAACATCCGGAAGACCTGATGGATACTTACCTGTCGGGCAGCGTAATGCCGATGGGAAGGCTGAGTTACCAGTACCTGTTCAATTAACTGCAACACGAAACAAAACTTATGAAAGGGATTATAAAGACAATCAGTATAGTTTCAACCTGCCTGCTGGTAACTGCATGTGCCGTATCAAAAGATAACGCCGTTGAAGTGAAAGCACTCACCGTGGAAGGCCGCAGCGACCTGGCCGGCAGCGACCTGGTGAAACCACGGCTCAGCTGGAAACTGCAGGGTAACGAACGTGACCTGAAACAAACGGCCTACCAGGTGCTGGTGGCCAGTTCGTCCGAAAACCTGGAAGCGGGTAAGGGCGATCTCTGGGACAGCGGACTCGTTCAGGGTGAAACATCCCTCGATATACCGTATGCAGGCAACCAGCTGTCCAGTTACCAGCACTGTTACTGGAAAGTCAGGGTGGTGACCAATAAGGAAAAGGAAAGATGGAGTGCAGCGGCTGAGTGGTCAGTCGGGCTGCTGGATTCGTCGGACTGGAAAGCAAAATGGATCGGACTGGATGGCTTCAGCGAACAGGACCAGCCCGACAGTACGTTTACGCGGCTTGCCGCAAGATACCTGCGTAAAGAGTTCAGCATTGACAAAAAAATTTTATCAGCCACTGCATATATCAGCGGGCTTGGGTTGTATGAACTTTATATCAATGGGAAAAAAGCGGGAAACGATGTACTGGCGCCTACTGTTTCGGAATACAACAAACGGATTTTCTATAATACCTACGATGTGACCTCCCTCGTAAAAAACGGCAACAATTGCGCAGGGGTGATCCTGGGTAACGGCCGGTACTTCGGGATGCGGAACTATCACGGCAAGCCGGATCCGCTGACCCAGATTCCTCAGGTCAGTTATGGCCTGCCGCGATTGCTGGTGCAGGTACGGATCGCCTATACCGATGGCAGCAGCAGCTGGCTCAAAAGCGACGAAAGCTGGAAAGTGACTGACAAGGGGCCTATACTGGCCAACAGTGAATTTGATGGGGAAGAATATGATGCCCGCAGGGAGATGACTGGCTGGAGCGAAGTCGGTTTTACGGAAAACAACTGGCAGCCAGTCAGCCTGATGCCACCGCCAACGCCCGCTAAAATTGTTTCACAGCCGAATGAAGGCATCCGCATAAAGGAAACATTGAAACCCATAAGCGTGAAAGCCACTACCCGCGGCACTTATATTGTGGACATGGGGCAGAACATGGTGGGCTGGCTGGCTGTGCGTGTAAAAGGCCAGGCAGGCGACACCATTAAAATGCGTTTTGCGGAAACGATGAAAGGGACCGACTCCATTTACCTGGCTAATATGCGGAATGCACAGGTGACGGATAAATATATCCTGAAAGGGACGGGGGCCGAACAATGGGAGCCAAGGTTTACCTATCATGGTTTCAGGTATGTGGAGATTACCGGCTTACGCGCGGCCCCTGCCTTAACCGACCTGGAAGGCAAGGTGATCTATGATGATGTGGAAACAACCGGCACCTTCAAAACATCGGACAGCACTATCAACAGCGTTTTCAAGAATGCCTACTGGACTATCCGCGGCAATTACCGGGGTATGCCAACCGATTGTCCACAGAGGGACGAGCGGGTTGGATGGATGGGTGACCGGGTGATCAGTTCTTACGGGGAAAGTTTCCTGTTCGACAATTCAAGGTTGTATGCGAAGTGGCTCGATGACATCAACGATTCGCAGAAAGAAAATGGCAGCATACCTGATATTGCGCCCACCTATTGGGACCGGTACGCCGACAATGTTACCTATCCCAGTGCATTTATACTGATCCCGGAAATGCTGCGCAAACAATTTGGCGACACCGAAAGCCTGAAGAAGCAATACCCGGCCATGAAAAAGTGGATCCTGTATATGTGGAACACCTACCGCGAGAATGACCTGGTGCTGAAAGATAATTATGGCGACTGGTGCGTGCCACCTGAACGCCTGGATATGATCTGGTCCAATGACCCGACGCGTATCACGGAAGGCGGGCTGCTGGCCTCGGCTTATTATTTTTATTGTCTCAACCTGATGACCAGGTACGCGACTACCCTTGGCAACACGGCCGATGCGGAAAATTTCCGGTCTGTCGCAGGTAAGGTGCAATCTGCCTTCAACAAAAAATATTATAACAGCGATAAAAAAAGCTACGCCAACAACACCGTTACAGCCAACCTGCTTCCACTTACGTTTGGGCTGGTTCCTGAACAGGACAAAGCGGCAGTATTTACCAATATTAAAAACCGGCTGAAGGAATTTGATAACCATGTCAACTCCGGTATTATTGGTGGTATGTGGCTGATGCGCGGTCTGACCGACAACGGCGCAGCAGACCTTGCTTACACCATTGCCACCAACAAAACGTATCCCAGCTGGGGATACATGGTGGGAAAAGGCGCGACCACCATCTGGGAATTATGGAACGGTGATGCCGCCAACCCAATGATGAATTCAGGTAACCACCAGATGTTGCTCGGTGACCTGCTGATCTGGTACTATGAATACCTGGCAGGGATAAAAACGGATGACAGGGAAGTCGCTTTTAAAAAAGTGTTGATGAATCCCATTTTTCCGGACGGGCTTGATTTTGTGGATGCATCGCTCGATACAAAGTATGGCCTGGTAAAAAGCAGCTGGAAAAAAACGGCCGGCGGGTTGGAATGGGAGATTACCATTCCACCGAATGCATCGGCAGCAGTGTATTTCCCTGCGTCCGATGCGGCAGCCATAACGGAAGGAGGTACGGCAATTGAAGGCAAAATGACAGCGGCAAAAAGCCCCGACGGCAAAGACCGGCTTGTATTATCCATCGGTTCCGGCTCCTACAAATTCGTGGTAAAAAATAAATAGGTCAGCTGCCGGAAAACCAGGTAATTTATAGTGGTTTCTGTGCATGCCGCGGGCCTGCTGTTTTGTTTTTAAAAATGTTGTATGGAAAAGAAGTTACCGGTTATAGCGGTATTCGATATCGGGAAGACCAATAAAAAGCTCCTGGTATTTAATGAAGGATATGAAGTGGTGGCGGAAGAGTCGACCAGTTTTCCCGAACTGACGGATGAAGATGGGTTCGCCTGTGAAGACATTGACCGCCTCAGCACCTGGATAAGCAACCATGTGGAGCAGTTGAAGCAGTCTGACCGTTTTGATTTGAAGGCCATCAATTTTTCCACTTACGGGGCATCGGTCGTATATGTTGATGAAGCAGGGGAAAGGATAGCGCCACTGTACAACTACCTCAAGCCATACCCCGACCAGTTAATCGAAAAATTTTCAACCGCAGTGGGTGGCAGCACCCAGGTGTCACTCGAAACATCGTCGCCCATTATGGGTCACCTGAACGCAGGCCTGCAGGTTTACTGGTTAAAAGAAGAACGCCCGGCACTTTTCGCAAAGCTTCACCGGGTGTTACATTTCCCGCAATTTCTCAGCAGCAGGCTCACCGGCAGTTTTTATGCGGAAATGACCAACCTCGGTTGTCATTCGGCTATGTGGGATTTCCGCGAAAGCCGCTACCATCCATGGCTGGCACAGCAGGGCATACGCGGTAAACTTGCCGATGTCATCAGGGGCAATACGGCAATGGAAATAAAAAATGGCCCGGGAACCATCCGGGTGGGGGTTGGACTGCACGACAGTTCAGCCGCAGTGATTCCCTACCTCGCTGCTTTCAACGAGCCGTTTGTGATTGTATCGACCGGTACCTGGACCGTCAGCCTGAATCCTTTCAATAACGAGATGCCAACCAGCAACGAACTGGCCAGCGGATGCCTTAGTTACCTCACTTACGAGGGCAGCCCCGTAAAGGCTTCCATGATATTTGCCGGTCACGACCACGACCAGCAGGTCAAACGCCTGGCAGCGCACTACCAGCTGGATCCTGCCTGGTTCCGCAATGTGGCCTATAATCCGGAGTGGATCAACCTGCCGGAAATAGACGGCCGGCCTGCCTTTGGTAAAAGCCAGCCCCTGGTAGGTGCAGGCAACACGGCAATCGATGCTGGCAACACGGAGACTGCTGCAGGCAAAACGTCAATCACTGCACGCAACACGGAGACCGCTGGAGGCAACAACCAAACAACTGCAGCGGCAGCCGATTCACCCACCGCACCCTGCGTGTTCCATACACGCAACCTGGACTCCTTCGATTTTCCTGAACATGCCTACCACCAGCTGATCGCCGATATTATCGACCGGCAGGCTATTGCCACCGGCATGGTACTGGTCAATAGTGGTGTGAAAAAAATGTTTGTGGATGGCGGCTTTTGCCAGAATGGAATTTACATGCAGCTACTGGCGGATGCGTTTCCTGCAATGGATGTATGCTCCACCTCCATGGTGCAGGGAACCGCACTGGGAGCGGCTTTGGCCATTCATGAACAGTGGAACACCCAGCCTTTGCCCGATACGCTGATCCGACTGAAACACTGGCCGGCAAGCACCCGCAACCAACCGGTGGGATAGGGCAGGATAGCAACTATTTTTTTTGTCAATACATTTACACTCCCTTCCTGGCGGGCACACGTCCGCAGGGTCTACAACTACTAAATAAAACTTATGCATACTGCTACCGATCAATTCAGGCACGTCAGTTACTTATGGGATGAACAAAAAGCCGCCGCGCTTGCGGGTGATGAAGTGGCGCTGCTCATTTACCGGTCCAACCTGCTGGGAGCCGACCTGCGCCTCACCAACTACGGCGGTGGTAACACCTCCTGCAAGGTGATGGCAAAAGATCCGCTGACCGGCAAGGAAACCGAAGTGATGTGGGTGAAAGGATCGGGTGGTGATATCGGAACGCTTAAAAAATCGGGACTGGCCGCATTGTATGTTGATCGCCTGAGAAGCCTGCAGAATATTTACAAGGGTATTGAACAGGAAGATGAAATGGTGGAACTGTTCAACCATTGCATCTACGACCTTGCCAGTAAAGCACCTTCCATTGATACGCCATTACATGGGTTCCTGCCGTTCAAACATATTGATCACCTGCATCCCGATGCAGCCATCGCAATTGCTGCGGCAAAGGACGGTAAAAAAATAACCGAAGAACTGTTTGAAGGTAAACTGGGATGGGTCGACTGGCAGAAACCGGGTTTCGACCTTGGACTGCAACTGCAGGAGTGCCTGGAACAGAACCCCGGCATCCGCGGTATCATGCTTGGGAGCCACGGATTATTTACCTGGGGTGACACCGCGTATGAATCATATATCAATACCCTTGAAGTGGTTGAAAAATGCGCAGCCTACATTGAAGCAAATAAAGGGGTGAAAAGGGCGGTTTTCGGTGGCCAGAAAATATCATCACTCGCCCAGTCCGATCGCCTGAAGCAGGCTGCAGCGCTGGCCCCTGTGTTGCGCGGGCTTTGCAGCAGCCAGCAGAAAATGATCGGTCATTTCACCGATGATGAAAGGGTGCTGGAGTTTATCAATTCCAATGACCTTGACCGGCTGGCACCGCTGGGTACCAGTTGTCCCGACCACTTCCTGCGGACCAAGATCAGCCCGCTGGTACTTGAGCTTGCACCGGGTGAAGACCTGTCCGACAAGGCAGCCATCAAAACCACCCTGGCACCGGCATTTGAAGCCTACCGGAAAATGTATGCCGATTATTATAACACCTGCAAACACGATAACAGCCCGGCCATGCGTGACGCAAACCCGGTCATCATCCTGTACCCGGGTGTTGGCATGTTCAGTTTCTCGGTTGATAAACAAACAGCGCGGGTGGCGGCAGAGTTTTACATCAATGCCATCAATGTAATGAACGGGGCAGAAGCCATCAGTGAATACACCTCCCTGCCAAGACAGGAAGCATTTAATATTGAGTACTGGTTACTCGAAGAAGCCAAACTGCAACGCCGGCCAAAGCCAAAACCACTCAGCGGCCGCATCGCCCTGGTGACCGGCAGCGCAGGTGGTATCGGAAAGGCAATCGCTAAAAAATTCGCTGAAGAGGGCGCCTGCGTAATCCTGAATGATGTCAATGCTGAACGTCTTGAATCTGCCACGCAGGAGTTCAGGAAAATATTTGGTAAGGACGCGGTGGACAGTACATTGCTGAACGTAACAGATGACACATCGGTGACCTCCGCATTCGAAGCAGCGTGCCTGGCATTTGGTGGGGTGGACCTCGTTGTGAACAACGCCGGTATCAGCATTTCCAAACCAATCGAAACACATACCCTCGAAGAGTGGGACCGTTTGTATGACATCCTGGTAAAAGGACAATTCATCACTTCGCAAAAAGCCATCGCCATTATGCGTGCCCAGGGTTTTGGGGGTGATATAATTAATATCGTTTCAAAAAATGCTGTAGTGGCCGGACCGAATAATCCAGGTTATGGCTCAGCCAAAGCGGCGCAGGCACACCTTACCCGGCTGATGGCTGCCGAAGTAGGAGCCGACAAGATCCGCGTCAATACCGTGAATCCCGATGCAGTGATCGCTGATAGTAATATCTGGGCCGGCGGCTGGGCGGAAGGCCGTGCGAAAGCTTATGGTATCAAAGTGGAGGAACTGCCTGCATATTATGCAAAGCGGACCTTACTGAACGAGATCATTTTGCCGGAAGATATTGCCAACGCGTGTTTTGCATTTGCGGGTGGATTGCTGAATAAATCAACAGGCAATGCCATCAATGTTGACGGCGGGGTTGCCATGGCATTTTTAAGGTAGGAGCAGGTATCTTTATAACATTAAACAGTTGTTATGCAGATTGAGAAAGCGAAGATCCAGGAACATAACCAGGTGAGCCTGGCCGACCATAAACGGAAATTTGAATGGATAGCATCGGGCATACCTGATGTGGAAGAAGTACTGAACAAGCTGTCCGACTTCCAGGTGGCGATCCCAAGCTGGGCACTTGGTACCGGAGGCACACGGTTTGGCCGTTTCTCCGGCGCAGGTGAACCGGGCAATCTGGAAGAAAAACTGGAAGACGTAGGGTTACTGCATGCACTCAACCAGTCGAGCGGCGCGGTTTCGCTGCATATTCCCTGGGATATACCGTCGAACGTGGCATCGCTGAAAGCCCTTGCAGCGCAACTGGATCTTAAGTTTGATGCGGTTAACTCGAATACTTTCCAGGACCAGCAAGGGCAGGAGCTGAGTTATAAATTTGGTTCGCTGCACCATGTTGATAAAGCTGTACGCAACCAGGCAGTGGAACATAATATAGAGGTGATCAGGCAGGGTGAAAGGCTTGGATCAAAAGCACTCACCATCTGGTTGAGCGATGGCAGTTGTTTTCCCGGGCAGCTCAACTTCCGCAAAGCATTCCAGAATACGCTCGAAAGCCTGCAGGAAATTTATGCGGCCCTTCCGGCCGACTGGAAAGTATTTATCGAATACAAAGCCTTTGAACCCAACTTTTATTCAATGACCGTGGGTGACTGGGGTCAGTCGCTGTTGTTTGCCAGCAAGCTAGGGCCAAAAGCAAAAACACTGGTCGACCTGGGTCATCATTTACCCAATGCAAATATTGAGCAGATCGTCGCCCTGCTGCTGATGGAAGGCAAACTGGCCGGGTTCCATTTTAATGACAGCAAATACGGTGACGATGACCTTACTGTTGGCAGCATCAAACCCTACCAGCTCTTCCTGATCTTTAACGAACTGGTGGAAGGCATGGATGCCCGAGCCATGGATCATGCAACTGACCTGGCATGGATGATCGACGCCAGCCACAATGTAAAAGACCCGCTGGAAGACCTGTTGCAATCGGTCGAAGCCATCATGCTGGCGTATGCCCAGGCATTGACCATTGACCGCGTTAAACTGAATGCAGCGCAGTCATCCAACGATGTGGTGGCTGCCCAGGAAATACTGCAGGATACGTTCCGCACCGACCTGCGTCCGCTCATTGCAGAAGCCAGGCTTCGCAGTGGCGGCGCCTTACAGCCGCTGAAACTTTTCAGGCAGTTGAACCTGCGAAAGGAACTGGTGAAGGATCGCGGCACAAAGTCGGTTGCAACAGGGTTATAAAGGATAAAATGCGGTACAGGCTGATCGGGTTTGCTTAAGAACATGCAGGCGAACAATACAAGGACCTGCGAGTATATTTCCTGTCAGTTCCTTTTTCTTTGTTTTTCACTTCTTGAAACATGGAAGTTGATCACCGGCAGGTCTACTGCTGCAAATACCTGGAACCGCCTGGTCATAAACGGCAAAACGGAATTACCGTTCTGGTCATCCACTTTCCTTAATCTTGGTCCCCATTGCCATCCTGCACCAATCGACAACGGGACGTTATACTGGCGGATGATGGGCAATCCATAAACCAGGGAAACAGATGGAGAGAACACCTGTTCGAGTCGTATATCCGATTCAAGGTCGTTCGTCGAATTATTTACCCGGTAAGTAAAGATGGCACCCAGGTCGAGCAGTCCTGCATGCAGGCTGAGTGATCCGGAAAGGAAATGTCCTTTATTAAAATTGAACCCAAAGGGCACAAATACAGTGTTCTCCCTGCGTCGCAGGTTTACATCCGGGTACTGTTTATTCCATGCGCTGGTAAAGCCTGCATACGCATTGATACCCCAGGAGAAATCACTTTCTTTTTTGATGCGCGAGCTTCCTTTCGGTAAAGCAATACTGTTGATAGCACTTTTTACATCACCCGCAGTTTTTGCTTCAGCTACATTGGCGATAAAGAGTCCGTAGTGCAGCAGGTTGGAATGCAGGCGGGTCATGCTGTCTGTGGCACCCGGATCTATTGCCCGGCGGAGGATCGATACCATTGTATCCACCGCATACACCGCACCGGAGTAATCTTTGGATCGCACGCGAACGGCAACATCGGCCGATGCCTGCAGCAGCGGTAAACCTTTTTCCTTTATACCGTCAACAAGGTCACGCATGTCGAGCACGGTCTGGTTCGTAGGCATCAGGTCAAAGGCAACCATGGCAAAGTCGAGGAATTTACCGCAAACATTTACATATTCCTGCGCGCGGTCCTGGAAACTGGTGGTGGAATCCATGGCCCTGATAGCAATGATGGATCGCTGGAATTCGAGCGACCTGCGAATGATGTTCACTGCAGCTCCGGCAAGCGTGTTGCCATTGTCGAGCAATCCGGAAACGGGTTGGCTGAACAGCGTGATACCGGACATCCTGCTGTTCAGCAGCTGGATGAAGATGGCATACACGGCCGGGTTGTCGGTCAGTATCGTTAGTTTTTCTTTTCGCAGCCAACCGCTTTTTTTTCGAAGTTCCAGTCCATCCGATGTGCGGAGATCCCTGAATGCGTCGGACATAATTACAGACAGCCGGATCAGTGACCGGGTGGTTCCATCGCCTGTTGCGGCGAGGTAGGTTGAACTGCCGATGCCATGGATCATTTCTGCAGGCGACTCATTGCCCGATTTCAGTTTCTGGAAAAGATCCGCGCCCATAAAAAGCAGGCAGGTCAGCGGATACTTTTGCAGGATAGCCGCATACTTTGGCAGTGTGCTAAGCGCTGTAAAATTTCCGGCGAGATTGGACATGTCTTCCGAAAAACTCCGTTTAAATGCCGTGAGGCTGTTGTTGTAATTGGTGATCTCAATTCCCGCAAGCGTTTCAAGACTTTGGGGAAACAGTATTCCCATTTCCGGAATGCGCTGAAGGGCATTTTTTAATTTGATAAATACCGCTTCCTGTATTTCGCGGTTCACTGCTTCTATGGCCCAGTCAGTCATACCCTGCAGGACCATGGTGGTCAGGTTGGCCCCGCCTTCGAGGCTGAAGGTTGCATCCAGCGTAGCGGACGATAACACACCGGGAGTAAAAGCGGGGTTGTCGAGCGACACACCGGGATAATTAAGTAGTATACGGTTGAGCAAAGCCTGGCGCACATCCGGTTTGACCAGGTAAGGTTCAAGGATCTCTGCCAGATTACCTGTTACATCATCGGCTACTATTTTCTGTGTTACACATTCGCGAAGCCGGAACCTGCCGGTGACGACGTGATTATCGGGATACCCTGGCTCATCCAGGCTGGCAAATGCGCCATCACCTTGGGGGCCATGCAGCGATTGAACACCTGTGAAGGTCATCGCATCCCTGTTTCGTATGTTTAGTCCCAACCCGGGATTTGCACCAGTGCCGGTGGGCAGGGTATCGGGCTCCACTGCTGCATCCTCCAGCAGTTCAGGGTACACACTGTATCCCTGGATGATATAGTAAATCTCTATTGCATCATAAAATACAGATGGCCGGGCGAGGTCTTCCCCTGCAGTTTTTGCGGTGTAGTTGGCCGACAAATCTTCCAGCATGGTCACTCGCGACGCTTCCTTATTGTCCTGGGAATACAGTTGGGATGCCAGCAATATGCTGCAGGCAAACATCGACAGGTAAATTTTCATAATAGTTTATTTCGGTTTGATGCATGATATTTTTTCCTGCACTGTTGTCCCGACACAGCGGGTATAACTTCCGTTCCCGGCCGTGCTGTCGACGCGCTCAAAGTGCCGGCGTTGTGCCGATAGACCGCACCCATTCGCCGTCATCCCGGTACCCCGATACCAGTTCATTGTAGGGTATATCGATTGCACCTGCGTTCCGGCTCGGATCGCCAATCCTCAGCCAATCATTTTCGTATCCATAGATCACCACGAAGTGTGAACCCTCCAGCTGCTGCCATTGGATCTGGCAACAAACCGGCCATTGCCGGTCAATCTGTTGTTTTATCGCAGCAAGTGAGAGCGGCCGGTTTACACCCGGCGCATAATTCCTGGTCATCCTCAAAGCGGTGGCCACATCAAATACGGTATCGCACTGTGGCGGGAAACCCGTGTTGTTGCCGTCATTGGCACATTGCTCATCAATCAGTGATGCAGCAAGGTTGTTCTGCGTCCACCTGCTGCGGCTATTGTAATACCGGGATACACTCGACGTTACAGCAGCCCAGCACCAGTTGTCGAGCAACTGGACCTGCACCTGGTAGTTCCGGAGGATATTTTTCATGCCCCTGGTTTTTTGCGGAGATTGGATGGGGGAGTCCGGACCTGCGATGAACGCACCGGCTGGTTTTGCGTAATGATGTCATCATCGTCATCATCACTGCCAAGACCCGGATTGGGCGTGACTTCCGAGCCGGGTGATTTCCGTTTGCCCAACCAGTTGTTTTCCCCGAGCGATTGCACTGCTTTACTTCCCAATGCAATGGCCAGTATATAGGCCCAGGTACTATCCAGTTGGAACTCGGCAAAGGAGCCGGTGGCCCAGCCGATCTTGACTGCCAGGAAAACAAAGACAGATACCACCATGTAAACCGTGACGCGCATGGAGGACACTGATTGACCCGGCCCTTCGAGCATCTCCGGAAAAAGAAACGCCAACCCAAGCATGATCAGGAAAAACCCGATCGCCACTACCGTACTTTCCTGCGCAGGCGGGCGGTCGACAAAAAATCCGTAAACGACTGTGAATACCAGGATCAGGACACCCGCGAACGTCATCACTGCCCCGATGATCTGTGTAAATGTCATCCTGCTTGCCTGCCTGATAAATCTTCTTTCCCTTTTCATGAACTTATGTTTGAATAAATTTTTTATAACTGCCCCTGGGGTTTACGACCGCTGCGTTGCGGGCACAATAATAGTTGTGCAGCCTGCGGACAGGTTGTTTGTAAATCCGAAAGGATATTACTGATCAGACTTAACCAGGGGTTTTTGAGGACACGAGAAAAATTGTGCCGGTGGAGTGCGTAATAAATTTAGTGATAATTCTAAATCCGGGTAAAATTCTTTTGGGGATAGAATGAAAGAGGAAGCCCCTGCATCAGGGAAGGATCGTATGAATCAGGCGCAAGACTTGTGGTAGGTCAGGTTATTGAATAAAATGCACAGGCATTACCGGCATAAAACTGTTGCTGGTCAGCCGGCGAAAAATAACCGTCCAATATGTCCATCACCTCGGTGTAACCAGCCGCGAGTAAGCAGACTGGCCAGTCGGACCCAAACATAATCCGGCTGGTGCCGAATGTTTCCACCACCTGGTCAATGGCAGGCATCAGTTGTGGCTTTGTCCAGTGCAGCCAGTCAGCTTCTGTGACCAGTCCCGATACTTTACAATACACATTCTGCAGGTCACGGTACCGGCGTATACTTTTTGTCCATGCATCGAGGTTGCCCGATCGGACAGGCGGTTTGCCCAGGTGGTCAATCACCAGTTTCATCCGGGGAAACATCAATGCCAGTTCGGCGCAGTAATCCAGCTGGTCGGGAAGGATGATCAGGTCCAGCGTGAAACCGTATTCCTGCAGCAGCCTGACACCATTTAGGAATGCAGGTTGCAGCATTTTATCACGTTGCGGGTCGCTTTGCAGCATTGGCCGGAAGCCTTTCAGCAGCGGGTATTGTTGATACGAGTGGAGTTGTTGTTCAAGAGTGGGTGATTCAAGATCAATCCAGCCCACCACTCCCTTTATAAATGTGTTGCGGCCTGCAAGTTCCAGCAGGAAACTGGTCTCCTGGTCCGATTCACTGGCCTGCACTGCCACGCAGCCATCGACCCCGTTGTTATCCAGCTCGGGTAGGAGGTCAACCGGCAGGAAGTCTTTTTTCAGTACGTCCATACCATCGCCGATCCAGCGGTCACGGACCGGATCGTACTTCCAGAAGTGCTGGTGTGAATCAATGATGGAGTATGGCAAGGCTGTGTGTTTATCCGTTTTTGTAATTGGCAACGGTTTGCCGGGAAGTCCCGAGTCCGTCAATGCCCAGTTCAACCACATCCCCGTGTTTTAAATACCAGGCTGGATTTTGTCCCATGCCAACACCGGCAGGCGTACCGGTTGAAATGATATCACCCGGCAGTAATGTCATAAACTGGCTGGTATATGAAACGATGAATGGGATGTTAAAGATCAGGTTGTCGGTGTTGCCATCCTGCATTTTTTTTCCATTTACCGTAAGCCACAAACGTAGTTTGTGTACGTCCTGTACCTCTTCTTTGGTAACAAGCCACGGACCCATCGGGGCGAATGTATCGCATCCCTTTCCTTTGTCCCATGTACCATTACGTTCCAGCTGGAATGCCCGTTCGGATACATCATTGTGCAGGCAATAACCTGCCACGTAATCCATCGCCTCGTGCTCATTCACATAGCTGGCTTTTTTGCCGATCACCAGGGCCAGTTCCACTTCCCAGTCTGTTTTGGTGGAACCTTTTGGTATGGTGATTTCGTCGTATGGTCCGGTAAGTGCGGTAGTTGCTTTCATAAAGATCACCGGTTCGGGTGGCATTGCCGCGCCGGTTTCTTTTGCATGTTCGGTGTAGTTGAGACCGATGCAGATCAGTTTGGAAGGGCGGGAAACGGGTGAACCCAGCCGCACCTCATTATCCACTACCGGAAGGTTTGCTTTTTCTTTTTCAAAATACGCGCGTAACCGTTCGATTCCGCTGGTTTCAAAGAACGATTCATCATAATCGTTGGTAAACCCGCTGACATCGTATCGTATTTCGTTGTCCAGTACACCGGGTTTTTCCTTTCCGGCAGTTCCAAATCTGATCAGTTTCATATGTATGTTATCAGTTGTTGAGTTTAATAAATCCGCCATCGATCGGGTAGTCATTCCCGCTGATGAACGATGCTTCATCGCTGCAAAGATAAAGGGCAAGGCCGGCGATTTCTTCGGTGGTACCCATGCGTCCAATGGGCTGTGATTTGGAGAGCTTGTCGAACATGACCGCTTCCTGGCCCGGGTAATTTTTGGCAATAAACCCATCCACAAACGGCGTGTGGACCCTGGCGGGTGAAATGGAATTGCAACGGATGTTTTCTGCCAGGTAATCCCTGGCCACACTCATGGTCATGGCAAACACCGCACCCTTGCTTACACTGTAAGCGAAGCGGTCACTGATCCCCACCGTTGCCGCAATGGAGGCCAGGTTAAGGATGACACCCGATTTTTGCTGCCGGAATAATGGGATCGCGGCAAACAGGCAGTTGTAGGTACCCTTCACATTGACATCCATCACCCGGGAGAAATCATCTTCACCAGTGGTGTGCGCTTTACCTACATGGGCAATGCCAGCGCAGTTGACCAGTATATCCGGCTTATTGATTTTTTCAAACACGGCAAGCACCTGCGCCTGGTTACTGATATCGCAGGGATGGATAGATGCAATTCCACTTTCGCCATTAATAGTTTCGAGTGTTTTTTGCGCAGAGTCCTGGTTCAGTTCAAGTATATGCACCACGGCACCCTGCCGGGCAAACAGGATGGCGATGGCCTGGCCAATGCCGCTGCCGCCACCGGTGATCACTGCTGTCTTGTTTTTCAATGAAAACATGATTCTTTAATTTTTTAATACCCTGCCAGGTCCCTTCAGGATGACAAAATAATCGACTGACCGGTCCTTTCAGGATGACAAAATAAATGACTGCCAAGTCCTTTCAGGATGACCGGTCCCTTACAAACTAACCCCGCGTTTCCACGGTATAAAATCGTCCTGGTTCAGCAACACTGCTTTTGGGATGACCTCGCCACTGGCTGCACGAATGCAATACTCCAGTATTTCTTCGCCCTTCTTTTCTATGCTGGTCTTTCCTTCAATAATATCGCCGGTGTTGATGTCAATAATATCCTTCATCCGGTTGGCCAGTGATGTATTTGATGAAACTTTGATGACCGGTGTAACGGGGTTTCCGGTAGGCGTACCCAGCCCTGTGGTAAAAAGGATCAGGGTGGCACCCGATGCGGCTTTACCAGTGGTGGCTTCGACGTCATTGCCTGGCGTGCATACCAGGCTGAGGCCGGCCCTGGTAGCGGGTTCTGTGTAATCAAGCA
This sequence comes from Chitinophagaceae bacterium, assembly GCA_004173255.1. Lineage (GTDB taxonomy): Bacteria > Bacteroidota > Bacteroidia > Chitinophagales > Chitinophagaceae > JBEVJC01. The sequence continues at coordinate 16,507 of SDZZ01000022.1, forward strand.
CATCCACCACGGGTGAGGTGCCCCCTTTTTTTGCGGCCCCTGCACTTTTGATGGCATCGGTAATCAGCCCGTCGCGGATATTACCCGGTGAAGGGTTCATGTAAAAACCTGAACCGGTGCGCCGTGCATCGGCATCATAAGTCTCCATCAATTGTACAAACTTTGCTGCAATTGATTCATCGGTACAGCGGTCCAGGATATTCTGTTCCGCCCCGCACAGTTCGGGAAACTCGGCCAGCAGCACCTTACCACCCAATGCAACCAACAGGTCGGCTGCATAGCCCACAGCCGGATTGGCCGATATGCCGCTGAATCCATCACTGCCTCCGCATTTTACCCCGATGCAAAGTTCGCTGAGTGGTGCGGGCTGGCGTTCCAGCTGGTTGATCTGCGCCAGGCCGGTAAAGGTTTGCCGGATGGAATCCCTGATCAGGTCCTCTTCACTTTTTGTTTGCTGTTGCTCGAAAATAAACAGCGGTTTATCAAATGACGGGTCCCTCTTTTTTATGTCGTCGAGCAGGTCGCTGACCTGCAGGTGCTGGCATCCGAGGCTGAGCAGGGTAATGCCACCAACATTCGGATGGGTGGCGTAGGCAGCAAGCAGGTTGCCGAGCACAGCCGAGTCCTGCCGTGTTCCACCGCAACCACCCTGGTGGTTGAGGAACTTGATACCGTCTACATTTTTAAAAGGCCGATCCCGCACAGAGCTTGCCGTTTGATCCGGTTCAAAAGATCCGGGTTGTGATAAGTCTTTTCCCTGCTGGTGTGCAAGCAATAACTGGTGGGTGAATTGCTGGTACGAACGGGTAACCGAATAGCCAAGTTCATTGTGCAGCACTTCACGGATCACGTCAAGGTTGCGGTTTTCGCAGAAGACGGTTGGAATAAACAACCAGTAGTTGGCAGTGCCGACCTGGCCATTGCTGCGGTGGAAGCCATTAAATGTGCGACCGGAAAACTTCTCAACCGGCGGCGGAGTCCAGGTGTCATGCACATTCCGGTAGGCATAAGGTTGCGCAGCGTGACCGGTGTTGCTGGTCGACATGCGCGAACCTTTGATCACCGGTTGCAGCAGTTTGCCCACCAATACGCCATACATGAAAATTTCTTCCCCTACCTGCATGTCGCGCAGGAAGAATTTATGTTTAGCCGGGATAGTCTCCGCCAGCACAATGCTTTCGCCTTTCCACTCAATGGTAGTATCCTTCTCCAGTGTCTGGAGTGCCACCAGCACATTGTCGGCCGGGTCGATCAGTAATATCTTGTTTGACTGGGAAATCATGCAGACGAAATACGGTAAAATAGTAACGGGCGGGAACTTCGGGATTGGCCGATTAGTAAACTATTTTGACATCAGCCCCGAGTTTACTCCAAACAACGGAACTATTTGTCCTGTGTTGTCCTGAGCCTGATCCACTGTTTTTCAACAAAAAATCCCCGCCGGGGCCTATTGCCAAAATAGTTGAATAAAAAGCTAATTTATTATGACGATGTGCTGTGGTTAGGGCCTACATTCGGTACTTGTAGTAACAACGGGCAGCAATGATAACTGACGAAGAGATACTGCCTCCCGTAGGGATCCCGATTCAAAACGGTTATACATAACAGGATTTTCGATTTAAACGATTAACGCAATGCCAATTTTAACGACAACCGCCACACCCGATCTTAACGTAACCCAAAGCAGGAAAGGCAAAGGATTTTCCCTTGCCTTCGCACTTGTTACCAGCCTGTTCTTCCTGTGGGGGCTGGCTTATGGTTTACTCGATGTACTCAATAAACATTTCCAGGACGCACTGCAGATTGATAAAGCCCGCTCAACCCTTTTACAAACCGCCTACTTCGGGGCTTACTTCCTCATTGCTTTGCCGGCGGGTTATTTTATGGAAAAATTCGGGTACAAACGGGGCATCATCTTCGGACTCGGTCTTTATGCTACGGGTGCATTCCTGTTTTACCCTTCGGCGGAAATCCTGAGCTTCCCGTTCTTCCTGCTTTCGATGTTTGTACTGGCCTCGGGCCTCGTATTCCTTGAAACAGCCGCAAACCCTTATGTGACGGTACTTGGCGCACCTGCATCGGCCAGTTTCCGTATTAATCTTGCCCAGAGCTTTAACGGGGTGGGTACTTTTATCGGTCCGCTCATCGGCGGACTTTTCTTCTTCAATGAAGAAGCTACCGGTGCAACATCACTCGGTGCCGTCAAGATCGTTTATATCGTGATCGCAATCATGGTGCTGCTGGTTGCTGCCGTATTCTGGAAAACCAGCCTGCCGGAAGTACGGGTGACCGATGGCGATGCGGCCCTCGAAGGCAAGACTATGAACATTCTCCGGCACAAACCGTTTACCAATTCGCTGGTTGCACAGTTCTTTTATATTGCCGCACAGGTAGGTATCGCTGCATTATTCATCAATTACTGTATTGAAAACAATGCGGCCATCACCAATACAAAAGCATCCTACCTGCTCTCGGTCAGCCTGCTGGTTTTTACGCTCGGAAGATTTACCGGCACCGCACTCATGCGGCGGTTTGCACCAAGGAAACTGCTGCAGATTTTTGCATTCATCAATATAGCACTCTGTATTATCACCGTGCTTAACTATGGCTGGATATCGATTTATTCGCTGATCGCTATTTTCTTTTTTGAATCGATCATGTTCCCGACCATATTTGCGCTGGGGCTTCGCGGATTGGGAGCACAAACAAAAAAAGGGGCGTCGTTGCTGATCATGACGATAGTGGGCGGTGCGATCATGCCCTATTTCATGGGACTGGTGGCCGATCATTCCAGCACCGCAATCGCCTACCTGATCCCGGTGTTCTGTTTTGCCGTAGTGGCCTGGTATGCAAGGAAAGATTAGTGGTTAAATAAAAAATTATGGATCTGAAACTTCAGGGTAAAGTAGTCATTGTAACCGGCGGGGCAAAGGGTATCGGTTACGGTATTGTGCAGGTACTCGCCCGCGAACAGGCTATCCCGGTAATAGTTGGCCGCAATGAAGACGATAACCTGGAAGCCCTGCGTACGCTGGGATCGGATGGGTTCCAGGTAACTGCCGAGCTTGGCGATCCTGATGCGTGTAAAATGGCAGTGAAGAAAGTTATTGAGAAGTATGGCCGCATCGACGGACTGGTTAATAATGCCGGGGTGAATGATGGGGTTGGACTGGAAACCGGTAATTATCCCCGTTTCATGCAATCACTGCACAATAACCTGGTGCATTATTACCTGATGGCCCACCACGCACTGCCTTACCTGATCCAGTCCCGCGGATCCATTGTAAACATTGGTTCAAAAACCGCTGAAACCGGACAGGGGAATACTTCCGCATATGCTGCGGCCAACGGAGGCAGGAATGCACTTACCCGCGAATGGGCGGTGGAATTACTGAAGTATGGTATCCGGGTGAACGCAGTAATAGTTGCAGAATGTTTTACGCCCTTATATGAAAACTGGGTGAGCCAGTTTGATGATCCCGCAGCAAAACTGAAGGAGATCAGTGATCATATACCGCTCGGTAACAGGATGACCACTTCAGAAGAGATTGGCCAGATGGCCGTGTTCCTGTTGTCGGATAATTCATCCCATACCACCGGCCAGCTGATCCATGTAGACGGCGGTTATGTACATCTTGACCGCGCAATTTCTTAACGGGATTTATTTCCCTTTTTTCAAGCCGATAAAAATGACAAAGATCAGTTACGATCCACGCTATCCGGGTATTGACGACCTGATAAAAAAAGCAAAACGACGCATCCCGAAATTTGCCTTTGAATACCTCGATGGGGGATGTAATGAAGATGTAAACCTTTATAAAAATACCTCGGCCATCCGGGAGGTACAACTGGAACCTGCCTATCTGGCTCCATCCCAGCCGGTTGATATGAAGACCGAACTGTTTGGCCATGTATATGATGCACCTTTCGGTATTTCACCTATCGGCCTGCAGGGGCTCATCTGGCCCGGGTCGCCTGAAATACTTGCCCGGGCTGCATTTGAACATAACATCCCTTTTACGCTGAGTACCGTCAGTACCAGTTCCATTGAAAAGATCAGCGAAGTAACGGAAGGGCGTGCCTGGTTCCAGTTATACCACCCCGCCGAAACATCGCTGCGCGACAAACTGCTCGAACGTGCGGCTTCGGCCGGTGTGCCGGTGTTGGTGCTGCTTGGTGATGTACCGAGTTTTGGTTACCGTCCGCGCGATATCCGCAACGGCCTGGCCATGCCACCGAGGATGACGGCAAAAAACATTGTACAGATCATGGGCAAACCCGGCTGGGCACTGAACACACTGGTCACCGGTTCGCCGGCCTTTGCGACAATGAAACCGTATATTCCGGCCGGACTGAACATGCAGAAGCTCGGGGCATTTATGGACACCACCTTCAGCGGCAAACTGGATGAAGCAAGGATCGCATCCATCCGCGACAAGTGGAAGGGCAAAATCGTGATCAAAGGAATTGCCAGCACCTCCGATGCAGAAATGGCCGTAAAACTCGGCATCGACGGTGTCATCATATCAAATCATGGCGGAAGGCAGCTGGATGCAGGTGAGGCATCGGTCCAATCATTACAACGGCTGTTGCCCCTGCTGTCGGGAAAAACTCGGATTATGATCGACAGCGGATTGCGGTCGGGCCCCGATGTTGCACGGGTGATGGCGGCAGGCGCCGACTTTACCTTCATGGGACGCACCTTCATGTACGGCGTGGCGGCACTGGGTAAAGAAG
>SDZZ01000324.1 GCA_004173255.1 Chitinophagaceae bacterium
CTGTTGTAAGAAGCAGGTATTTTCCATCAGGGCTGGAGGAAAGCGAATAACCATGCGTTGATCCTTCAATATTCCGGCTGAAAATGACCTGTCCGGTTCTTTTGTTAAACGACCACAACCTGGCTCCTCCGGAATACAGAGGGGCAAGCGCGAATATCTTTTCGCCCATTACAACGGGAGTAGTAAATTTATTGTTGCCTTCCCAGCTGGTCATCAGCTCCTGATGCCATAGCACCTTTCCCGTCTTTTTGTGGTGGGCAGTAAGATGAGACTCCCAGTACCCCCTGGTTATTGCAAATAGTATCGTGTCAGAAATTGCCAGTTCGTTAAAAATTGCGGGACCGCCCGAGTAATCCGAAGTAGGCCCCCCGTGCTGCCATGCAACACTACCATCAGCCAGGTTCACGGCCGCAATTCCCCCCACATCATTACTGTAAATGACGTCATCGTCATAAGTGAAATGATTATAAGGATAACTTGGGAGGGCTGCGCGCGTTTGCCATAGGAATTTTGCACTGTCGATATCAAATGCATAAACCTTTTGGGAGGACTTAAAAGCAATGATCCCTAGTTTTGGCCCTTCTTCCGGGCCGTTCTGGGGTTCGGGTGGTTTCGTGCATGCACAAAGGGAAATGGTTACGATCAGAAAAACGTAGCGCATAAGAAAGTAGAATGGTGGTTGGCTAAAATAGACGGAATTACTCTTCTTTCCAAACGCGTCGCTGGAAATCCACTATTGCTGCCCTCTCTTCGTCAAAATGTAGTTGATTGTCTCCTCCAACCGGTTCTCTGTAAGTTTCACGTCAGGAGTGACCCCAACGCCTTCAATTGATTTGCCAGATTTCGTAGTGATCTGGCAAATTGGAATATAGGCAAAGTAATTATCAAAATTTACCATCGTTACCGGGTTGCCGGCTCCGGCCGTCTTAGCCCCAAGTATGGTTGCCCGTTTCATTTCCTGTGCGATGAACGCAAAATATTCTGCCGCAGAAGCCGTCCTCTCGGAGACCATGATGAATACCGGGATATCGTAAAACTTTGGACCATCGGAATAGTTGTAAGGGACCTCACTCTGGTGCCAGTCAGTTTCGCCCCCGCATTTTTTACTAAGAAGGTCCTGGTAGGATGCGTCTTCGTACAGATGCTGGTTCACAAATCCGCCCATCCGCCCATCGCCGCCACCACACTGCGAAATATCAATGATCAGCGACTCACAACCCTGCAGGAAGGTGGCTGCTGCAATAAACTTTTTGAATGAATGATCGTCTGCAATAAAACTGTTCCATTTCAGGTAGCCAATGTTTCCCCTGAGCAAACGAACCTCCGCAAAACCGCCATTGGTATTGACTTTTGGGCGTTCGTGGGAAATGGATTCTTTAGTTTCCACCTCTTTCACACCGATGTAGAAATGGATATCAGCAACAACCGGGATAAACTATCGGTAAGCGTTTTGGCCGGCATTTCGTAAAACTCCCCGGCTTTTCGTTTCCGTGTAAGCTCCTTCCGGATCAACACTGCTTTCGCTTTGTCGAAATAGATCTGGTCGACCTGCCCGAGGTAATGGATAACCAGGCTATCTGCGGCTTTGTGCGTCAGTGGTTCCAATGTTCCGTCGGATGCGGGCTGGGCAAACGCTGGAACCAGTGACATGGTCATCAAAAAAAATGCGAGATGTTTAATAAAGCTGGTCATGTTTGGATAAATGTGAGCATCATTAAGTAAAACAGGGACAAAGTTACTAATACAACACAGCAGTTTTCGCCTTATTTAATCATTCGTTAAACCTTTCCCCTGAATGCCTGTCGAAGCAACTCATACCACAACCAATGAAGATTTTAACCCGACTGACCGCTTTATTATTTGCCTTTGCTCTCGTCGCCTGTAGCAAAAACACGGACAATCCCCCGCAGGAACCCGATACTTACTACTATCCTCCATTAACCGGAACTACTTGGGACACGGTCTCACCCGCGAGTCTCGGATGGGATGCGGGTAAACTCAACGACCTGCTCGACTATGTGGGAGAAAACAATTCTTCGGCTTTTATTGTCCTGCACAAAGGAAAAATTGTGGTGGAGAAATACTGGCTTGGCACCTCCACTTCCTCCTTCAGGATCTTTTCGGCAACAAAAAGTATGGCAGCCTTCCTGGTGGGGTTGGCACAGGAACAGGGCAAGCTGGATATAAACAACAAGGTCATTTCTTACATCCCCGGCGGTTGGTCGAAGGCAACCCTTGCAGAGGAAGCCGCGATAACAATTAAAGATTTGATGACCATGACCAGCGGGCTGAATGAAAACCTGACCTATGATACCGTTCCGGGTACCCGGTGGCGATATAATACCCTGGCTTATCATAAACTTTACCAGGTGCTCGCTGCCGCTTACAATCAATCGAATGATACCTACACGACTGAGCAGCTCTGGAGTAAAATAGGGATGCAGGATTCATTCTGGGACACAGAACCCGGCGGCGGACCAACGATGTCATGTTCCGCCAGGGACATGGCAAGGTTTGGACTGATGATCCTGTCTGAAGGGCAATGGAATGGCGTACCGCTAATGTCTAACACAACTTATTTCCAAACGATGCTGAATACCACACAAAACCTGAACCCATCATACGGTTACCTCTGGTGGCTCAATGGTAAATCGTCTTATGTACTTCCTACCAGTGTCCCTGTTAACGGACAATTAATGCCGAATGCCCCGGCAGATCTCGTGGCAGCCTTGGGGGCAGGTGATAAAAAGATTTATGTGGTTAAAAGCAAAGACCTGGTGGTAATCAGGCATGGATCCCCGTCCAATGCACCCGTCAGCCAGGCCCTTTCAAATTTTGATAATGAAATCTGGAAAAGGCTGATGCTGGCGATTGAATAGTGAGCCGGCGCGTGTCTTTGTATGATTGACTGCATTTGCTCTCCAAATGAAGATTGCATAATATGAAATATTATTTCATAATCTGAAAGATTTCTGCTAGATTTGTAGCTGAAGAGTGTGAAATTTGTGGTAGTTATTTTCGGGTGAGAACGATCTATATTAAGTTCATCGGGACACACAACGAATATGACAGAGTTGACCTGGAGGATTTGTGAATCAGTTATAAAATTAGCGACATGTCGAACCGAACTCAAAAAATCGGAAATGAAAAGGCGTACAATCTGACGATGAAAAAGATTGATGCTTTGATGAAGAAAGGCGAGAAAAAGATCACCGACCAGGAGGCTGAACAATTGCGAATCCTGGCTTTAGCGGCGGAGGCTTACGAGAAGACAATTTATACGATACCTGCACCCAAAACCCTTGAGGGGATGATTGAACTGAAAATGTACGAAAAGAAACTTAAGCAGAAGGAACTAGCGAAGTTACTCGGCGTCGGAGAGCCAAAACTTTCACAGATATTAAGTAAAAAGAGAAAACCGGATGTCGCCTTTCTGAAAGCTGCCCATAAGCGACTTGGCATAGATGGAAATGTGTTGCTGGATTTTGCCTGAAATACCCGCCCCACGGTATTGCGGTAACGGGGAAAACACCGTTTATTCGTAGCCTCAAACCAACCACCACCTTTCATGTCACTTTTCCGTTACGTCCTGATTGTATTCACTTTCCTTCAATCTACCCAACTCATTGCCCAGGACACGAGTTTCGTTTCGGAAATCAACCGGAACTTCTCATTGAACCTTCCAAAGATCCTGTTATTGCGCAGCAATAACAACGCGTCCATCATTACAAGTCCGGGTGATGGGCCGAGAAAATTTAACACCAACCTTTTCCTGTTGCCGGATGCTTACCAGACACTGGACTTCAGTAATGAAAACGCCGCGCGGTACGAAACGTACCTGCCGTACAAAAGCAAACCATCAAGGGATGCCCTTTACGTATATGTAAAGAACCTCCTGGCATCGGAACCCGGTCGCAAAGCGTATTCCATTGAATCACGGATTTTTGAAAATGAACGACGCACTATCTGGATCCTGCGGCTGGACAAAGGAGGGGAGCGGGTGGAAACCGAAGTCCGTCTCTGGGAATCACACAAACAACTGGGTAATGAAACCTACTACCTGCTGACGCTGAATATAGCAAATCGCCAGCAAAACTATAAACTGAGGAATGGCGGCGATAGCACCAGAATCCGGATGATCCAGCCGGCAGACCTGGTCCGCCTGCTCGCAAAAGAATTGCCGAATGGGCTGAAACCATTGTCCATGTTTACCTACACCAAAGACAGCGTTGAATTTTATCCATACGTGCAAATGCCGCAGTTCGCGGTGCAGCCCGACGCCAGTCACCTGGTCAACAACAACGCCTCCTGGTACGCAGGGCAAAATCGTTATGAAGCCACCCGCTATTTCCCGGAAAACAGGGAGGCTGGTCTTGCCTTCCTTGAAACCATGCGGCAACTCCTGCAACCCGCATTCAGCAAGGATCCTGAAACACTCCGTTACGCAGACAATGAAAGTATCACCTACGTTTGGAGCGACATCAGTATGCCTTACCTGGTACGGCTTGAATACAAGGCAGAATCCACGGTATTTCCACGGCAGGTGAATTTCAACTTCAAATCGTCCCCGGATGAACGCAACAAGTATGCATTCGGGTTAAAATTGAAAGCTGCTGAAACAGGTGACGCCGCAGCAATGAATGATGTGGGCGTCGCCTATCATGCGGGCGTGTTGGTAACCAAAGACTATGAAAAGGCAGCTTCTTATTTTAAAAAAGCCGCCGAGGCGGGGTCAAAAATTGCCATGGCCAACTATGCCATGATGCGTGGCTCCGGAACTGGTGTAAAAAAGGACGTGAAGGACGCCATGAAATGGTATGAAAAAGCAGCAACGGAGAATTATCCATTCGGGCTTTATAAACTGGCGCTTGTCTGTCGGGCAGGTGAGCTCACGGGTAAAGATGTTTTGCGGGCCATTAACCTGTTGAAGATCTCTGCGGATAGTAATTACATGCCTGCCGTTAAAGAACTGGCAATGATATATGATGATGAAGAGGGATACAAAGACCAGGCTTTGGCTGCTAAATATTTCCGGCCATCATCAGCCTCGGGTGATGGTTACAGCACAACGATGCTCGGATATATCCATGAAAAGAACAAGGTCCCCGACAGCGCTTTTATTTATTATGATCAGGCTGTAAAGCAGAATTATTCCCAGGCCTGGGGATTCATCGGTGATTACAGGAAAGAATTGGACCAGTTTTCAACCGGCTGGGATGCTTACCAGAAAGGGGCTGCGCAAAACAATACCTATTGCATGAACAAAATCGCCGACATCTATTTTTATGGCGGTGGAACAATTACGGCTGACCGGAAGAAAGCGCGAGAATGGTACCAGCGTGCGGCGAATCTTGGAAACAAGAGCGCAAAGGATTCACTGGATTACATGGATAAACAGGACCGGCCGGCTCAGCGCAATGATTGGGATGATTAACCCGGACAATCATAAATTCATTTTGTTTCAGCATCCCCGCCCTTTTTGGATCGCTGCATTGCGGCTACCCATTCAATTTCTTCTATCGTATAGCGTGGTGTAATATGCTGGGGGCAGTTCCAATCGTACGTTTCAATATGTAATACAACGATCCGTTCCGGTTTGAAATCATAACCTGGCAGGTTCAGTTGGTCGTACAGATCCGGGCTCGCATCAAGTGCCAGGATCTCTGCAGTCGCAAAAATCTTTAGCCTGCTCTGGGACGGGTAATCAACCATGATCAACGAAACTTTATTATCCGTTCCGTAAAATTCCTAGAGGGCTTTCACAGAACTACTGAACGCGATTGATGCAAAGTTTTTATCCATTTGAATTGTATTAAAAGCGGGTCAGGCCGGTATGCTGACAAATTACTTCTAAAAAATAAAATCGGTCCAAAAAAAACCCGCCAGGCTTTCCAGGGCCCGGCGGGTAATTCATAAAAAAAATATTGTGGCCGTTATCAGGTCAGGGTTTCACAAATTTTATCGTCCTGCGTTGACCATCCGGTGCTTCAAACACAAAAATGTAAGTCCCGCTTTTCCATGTTCCCACACTTTTTGTTACCAGCTTCTGGCCGGGGTTAACGGTCCAGTTTTGTACTACCTGGCCTGTAGCATTGGTAACCACAATTTTCCTGTAAGCCTCATTGCCCGGAACAATACTGATCATACCTGATCCCGGGTTCGGGTAAATGATCCTTGCTGCATTCAGGGTTTCCGTCAGGGTTGTATCACCAGCGTTTGAAGCAGTCGCCCCCTTGCCAATACCAGTGAATGGTCCACCCACAAACACCGGCAGGTCACTGACAGAACAATTGTCAATCATAAACCAGTTAAACTTGAATGTCCCTGACACCACATGGATCCCGGTGAAACTGAGTGCCGGTAAAGTAAGCGTATCAGTGATCGTGCGCCATTCACCATTGGTGGATGGTAGTGTCAGGATTTTATAAGTGAATGTGCTGTGACCGATCCTGACCTGCGATACGGCATTGGACAAAATGCGAAGGCTGATCCGGTACACTCCTGCCGAAGGAACGACCAGCGTGTTGTAAGCGAAATAATGATTCACA
>SDZZ01000325.1 GCA_004173255.1 Chitinophagaceae bacterium
CTGGGCAGGCAACTCGGTTATCCTACGGCCAACCTGAAAGTGGAAGACGAGGAGAAACTGGTTCCGGCAAACGGCATCTATGCCGTCTATGCATCACTTGAAAACGTTGCCGGTCGCGTGAAAGGCATGATGAGCATCGGTTTCCGGCCAACTGTGGACGGGAAAAAACGGGTGATTGAAGTAAACCTGTTCGATTTCAACCGTGATATTTACGGCCAGCACCTGCGGGTATATGTAAAAAAATACCTCCGTGAGGAGGTAAAATATGATTCGCTGGAAGCGCTGGTCAAACAGATTGACCAGGATAAGCTGGACAGTCTCGCTGTTTTATAAATTGCATCCTGCAGGAACCTGATCCTTTACGAACGGATTCCTGCAGGATGAAAATCCAACAACTCAATATTCAATCCGGTACTCCATTTTCTTCGCATCTTCGAAGAAGTCTTCCAGGCTCGTTACAATGGTTACTTTTTTCTTGTCTTCCGACAGGGTTACGTTTGCCCCGGATACTTTCTTCGCAGCAACAGGAAGGTTGTAGATCACTGTTGTTTTTCCCATTCCCATACCGGCGACTTCCTTCAGGCCCTGCAGCATTTCATTATCGCCCATGGTTGCATATTTCGCCGTATCCAGTTTTGATTCGATGAGCCCTTTCGCATAACTCACGGTGAAATATTCATCCACCGATCCTTTCTCCGCATCCGGCATCATACCATCGGGCATATCCCCTTTGTCCGCACCGGCCATCGACTTTTTGCCCGCTTCCTTCATCACCTTTCCGGTGAGTTTGTCAATAACGCCGATGTCCGATACCTTATCGAACGGGAAATCAATATTGAAAACAAACTGGTCCGATTCCATATTCATTTTGAGACCGAGTTTACCGGTCTTCATAATTGCGCGCTGCTCGCTGGTGAGTTCGGGGATGCTATCCGCAAAACTGCTCAGGTAAATAGTAGTATCCAGCGGGCGTTCCATCTTGTCCATTTCCTGACCCTGGCCCGACATTTTGGCCATGCCCAGCAATCCGCCCATGTCTACCGTGGTGGCAATTGTGCCTTTCCCGTTGGAACCGATATTGATTTCGCGGGTGGTTTCGCAGCTGGTAAGCAGGATCACAGAGGAGGCAAGGAAACCGAATAAAACTTTCTTCATTATTTTAATTATTGTATGTAAGATGAAAAAACCCGCCCAAAGTTGCATAATTAAAAGCAATCCGGGTTAAAAACTCAGGCCATTATTTTGACCAGCAATTCCTTCAGCAGGGCACCGTCATTTGCCCCGGCATTATTGATCCCGACGCTTCGCAGGTTGTACTGGTGCAGCAGCAGCAGGATGCGTTCCACTCCCTGGTAATTATATGTCCGGGAAGCGGCCATGAATTCCTTTGCCTGGAAAGGCGCAACGCCAATGATGCCGGGAATCGCTTTTTCATCGGTAGTGCCGGCCCCGAATACCATAAATACCTTGCTGAAAAATGAATAGAGTGCAGGAAGGACCAGCTGGATTGGTGCTGCCTTCGGATTACTCTCAAAGTATTGCACAATACGTATACCGCGGGCGAGGTCACGACGGGCAATGGCGGCCTGCAGTTCGAACACATTGAACTCCTTGCTGACACCCACATATTCTTCGACGTCTTCTGCTGTAATAGTTTTGCGTTTGCCCAGGTTGACGGTGATCTTCTCGATTTCGTGCACCATACGGGTGAGGTCATTGCCAATATGATCCACCAGCATCATCACCCCCTTTTCATCGATGGCCAGTCCTTTTTCCTTCACCATTTCCCTGGTCCATTCGGGCAACTGGTTCTCATACATTTTTTTTGTAGTGAGCATGATCCCTTTTTCTTTCAGCACTTTCGCAAATTTCGTCCGCGCATCTACCTTCTTGTCCTTATAGGAAACAACGAACACCGTACTGGCCAGGGGATGCTCGACATAATTCTGCAGCTTTTCAATATCGCGCATCTGCTGCGCTTCCTTTAATAAGATAACCTGCCTTTCGGAAAACATCGGGTAACGCATACAGGCGTTCACCACATCGGTCCAGCTGGAGTCCTTCCCGTAAAATACGGTCAGGTTAAACGACGCATCCGCTTCACTCAGGATTTGGTGCTCCGCGTAATGCATGACCTTATCGATAAAGTATTCCTCCTCCCCTTCCAGCCAGTATACCGGCTTGAAAACACCCTTCTTCCAGTCCGCAATGATTTTATCAACCGCCATAAACTGCTAAGATACAGGCTTCCCTCCGGTTTATTCACCGCCACTGCAACAGGACGTCAAAGCTGGTCTGCCGATTCTGGCACGGTTTTCGAAAAAGAGGGACAAATGGATTTGATTTGAATAGTAGATTTGTGATAATCCATTGAGCAATAAACCATATATAAATTACAAAAACCCATCTGTATGACAAACACGAATTACCCATCAGCGACTCCGCAGAACGAACCACCGAGGCAGAACAAAAGCAACAAAGGCCTTTTAATAGGTGTGCTTGTTGCTGCTTTACTTGGTACATGGGGTTACTTACTTTGGGACAAGAACAAATCAGGCGAACAGATCCAGGCTGCCAACGTTCAGGGCGAAAGCTATATGACGCAGCGTGATTCGCTTAAGCTGATGTATGACGAAGCTGAAGTACGTCTTGATTCAATCACCGGGGCAAACAATAACCTGCAGGGTGACAAGAGCGAACTCCAGAAACAAATTGAGTCGAACAGGAATGAAATCAAAAGGATCCTGAACGACAAAAACGCAACTGCCGCTGACCTGAAGAAGGCACAGGGTATGATTGCAAACCTGAACACGCAGCTGGCCAGCCTTGAGCAGGAAGTAGCCCGTCTGACTGGTGAAAACCAGGAACTGACAGCTAACAATACCCAGCTGAGCACAGAAAAAGTAGTATTGGAGCAAAACCTGCAGACCTCTGCCAGCGAGAAAGAAGCACTGGCTTCAACGGTAGACGTAGGTTCGACTTTCAGTGCTGCCAACTTCAGCATCACTCCGGTGAACGAGAAGAAAAACGGTAAGGAAAAAACAACTTCTACTGCAAAGAGGGTAGACAAGATGGTAGTAGCGTTCGACGTGGAGAACAGGATTGCCCGTTCAGGCCCGGCCGACATGTATATCATTGTTACCGCTCCTGATGGACAGGTGGTTTCAGATCCAAGCCTGCAGTCAGCTACCCTGACAACCAGGACTGATGGCGACAAACCTTACACAACCAAGGTTCCTATCGACTACGAACAAGGTACACGCAAGAATGTATCCTTCCCTATCCGTCAGGAAGATTTCCAGAGGGGAGATTACAAGATTGAAATTTATCATAACGGGTTCAAAATCGGCGAAGGCGTGAGAACTCTGAAAAAAGGTGGTTTATTCGGTTAAAAGCAGTTGCAACTCCTGCAACACAACCGTCTTTCCTTTCCAGGAGAGGCGGTTTTTTTTATGCCCAAAAACGCGCAAGCGCTACCGTTAGTGCGCCCCAAGCTGCACAATGGTACAGGTCTTCAGGATAACCACAAGACCTGTTATCTGCCTCGCCCACGAGGGAACGGTGTTCGCTCTCCCAGGCCAGCATCCCCCCTCCGTTTCTCCGGACCGACCGGTTTCAACATTTTGTTCACCAAACCGCCCGCCCATCCCGCAACCGGACCGGAATGAATATATTTATTGGCGAATGTTATTATGAAAGATATAAAACCACTGCTCATAGCCATGCTGGCACTTGGCCTGGCCGGCACCTGGGCGTACCATTTGTACGATAAGACCCGGTATACAAAAATGCGCAATACCGTCTTTGTAAAAGATGCTGCGGCTATTGCGGATGGTGTGCGTGATTCGCTGAACCAGGTTTTCAGTTTGCTGGAGAAACAACTGGATGCCCGGCTGGATTCCAGTATATCTGCTTCCGATTCTATCGAGAAAAAATTACAGGGCCGGGTAAGTGAAATCAATCGCCTGAAAGAAGAGATCAACGGCATCCTGAATAAACAATCTGTTTCGAGGGCCGACCTTACGCTGGCCCGCTCCAAGATCGAAGAACTTCAGGAAAGTGTGGACGGCCTTCACCAGCAGAACCAGTCAATGGAAGAGGAAAAAGTGGAACTGCAGGCCATGCTGGGTGAGATCAGCAGGAACGCTGATAGCCTGCAGAAAAATATCAGCCGGCTTAACCTTGAAAACGCCTCGTTGTCGGAAAAAATCAGCCATGGCGCCTATTTCATTGCCAGTGAGATTAAACTGTCGGCGGTGTCGATTAAAAACAAACGCGACCAGGAAACGGGCACCGCATCGAGGGCTGACAAATTCCTGGTTGCCTTCAGCATCCAGAATAACATCAACCAGTACGACAACGAGGAAATGTATATAGTGATCATCAAACCCGACAAAACGGTGCTGCGCAAAGCTGACTGGAGTTCCGGTTCGTTCGATACAAAGAAAGCAGGAAAGCAGCAATACACCCGGGTGATCCGGTTCGATTATGAAAGGGGTGAAAAGAAGGACATGAACTTCACACTCGACCCCGATGACTTTGATCAGGGCACTTATACACTGCAGCTCTGGCATCGCGGTATGCTGATCGGGCAGTCAACTACAACGCTCAATTGAGGACTAACCAACCGGTTGAATAGAAAAGGCCCGTCAATCAAATGACGGGCCTTTCAATATACTTGTGCTAACCCTTAGAAGATGTTGTAACCGTAAGAAACGTAATACAGGCCACCAACGGCAGGGCTACCATATCCTGTGCGATAATAGTTGTTACCGAGGTTGGTACCCCCAATGCGCCACAGGCTCTTGCTTTGCGGCGGGCGGTAGCTGATCTGTGCATCAACTGTGGTGAAATAAGGCAGGGTGCCCGTTACGAATGTCCCTTCGTAATAGTTATTATCCTGCCATTTAACCACCACGTTAAATCCAATGCCCTTGTAGATGTTTTCGTTGCGCAGTCCCACATTGAAACGGTACTTCGGTGCGTTGAAGAACGAGATAAATCCTTCAGGCAGGTCGCGGATCACATCCGAGAACAGGTTACCATAAATAAAGTAGGTGCCGATTGCCTGATAGTCGGCACTTACACCCCAGCCATAGGTTTTCACCTTGGTACTGGTATTCTGCTGGAAAGAGAAGTTGGCCGACTGACCGGGATCAAGTGCCGCAGCAGGTGATGCAGCTTTTACCACTGCGGTACGGGCGAGGAAGTCAGTATACTGG
>SDZZ01000868.1 GCA_004173255.1 Chitinophagaceae bacterium
CGGTTATGGCAATGAGGAACTGCTATTTACCGCCTTCAGGAATATCGTAGTGAATGCCTGTAAATATTCCTCTGATCACCACGCGGTTGTTTCGCTGACATTAACGGGAAAAGCATTCGTAATCGAAGTTTCCGACCGGGGTATTGGTATGGCCGATGCTGAGATGAAAAAAATATTCCAGCCTTTTTACCGCATCCAGGAGAGCCGGTCTGTACCAGGATTTGGATTGGGTCTTTCACTGGCCAACCGTATTATCCGCCTGCATAAGGGTACGGTGAACGTCACGTCCGAAAAAGGCATCGGCACCACTTTTACCGTCGCGCTCCCGGTGGCCCGGCCGGTCACAGATTAAGCCATTTCTAATACGGGATTAAGCCCGGCGTAATCTCCGACCGGCATTTTTGCTGGTATGGCAAAGCTGTTTATTTTTCTGGTCACTATGTGTATGTTCAGCACGGCTTCATTACAGGCTGCGACTGATACCACTGCGGTACGGGAGTTTATCCGCAGGGTTACACACGACAAAGCCCATTTCTTTTCGATCGAAATGATCCCTGACTCCGCCGGCCGCGATGTATTCGAGCTGGAAAGCATGGGATCACAGATAGTGTTGCGCGGAAATTGTGGCACCAGTATCGGATCCGCGCTCAACCACTACCTGCGCAATTATGCAGGTGTACTGGTTTCATGGAACGTTATTCCCAACAAACTGCCCGCTGTGCTTCCCCCGGTAAGCGGGAAAATCCGGAACGTGTCGCCTTACAGGTTCCGGTACTATCTCAACTATTGCACATTTAATTATTCGATGGCCTGGTGGGACTGGACCCGCTGGCAGCAGGAGATTGACTGGATGACATTAAACGGCATCAATATGCCACTGGCGCTGACCGGAGAGGAAGCTATCTGGCAGGAAGTTTACAGGGAGATGGGATTCTCCAGAACCCAGCTGGATAAATTTTTCGCCGGTCCCACCCATTTCGCGTGGTTTTGGATGGGTAACCTTGATGGATGGGGCGGACCACTCAGTGCCGGCTGGATGGAGGGACAGAAAAAATTACAGAAGCAGATC
>SDZZ01000869.1 GCA_004173255.1 Chitinophagaceae bacterium
CCAGGCAGCCTTAATATGATAATAATATGAAAAGAATCCTGTGTTTAGTAGCCGTGGTTGGAACATGGTTGTCTGCAACAGCGGGCAATATTGTACTGCAGGGAAAAGTGTCGAATTATAAGGCAGACAGTGTGGCCATTACGTATGAGCCCTACCAGGTACTGGCAAAATCAGTCAAAAAAACGGTTGCCGTAAAGAACGGCCTTTTCACTTTTACGGTGGATTCAAAAGTTCCTTTGCGGGTGTTCCTTGATTTTGGAAAAGTGCCTGCTGTAAATAAGTACACGATCCCGTTTCCGGGTATTGGCGATAGTACACTGGAGTCGGAGGGTGTTGAATTCCGGATGGTGTTTTTATACCTGCAGCCCGATGAGCGCCTTAGCATGACGCTGGACTGGAAGGATATCCATCATACGTTGAAGTTCACCGGTGCTGGATCGGATAACAATCTCTTTGTGAACAAGGAAGACTGGGTCTGGAACAGCTATCGCGAAAAGGTGCTGCGCAATTACCATGAGCCTGTATATTTTGCCCCGGAGGAATTCACCAAGCTGGCCGATAACCGGCTCGAACGCAAACTCCAGTTTCTTGACAGCATCACGAAGGTCTATAAGATCAGTCCGGCCCTGAAGGAAATTTATTACTGGAAATTTTATGGCGAATGGGCCAGTGCGCGGATCAACTATCCCAAGACCCATGAGATGTACACTTCCGAGAAGGCGTTACTGCCAGCTGGCTACTTCGATTTTGTGAAGGACGTCAAGACTGCGGAGAACAGCATGGATAAAGGCCTGGCGTATTTTTATTTCCTGGACGGGTTAATGAAAAAAAAATATGAAATGTATGCCGACTCCACGGTTAGCATGGATTCATTTGTCAAAAAAACTATGTCTGGCAAAGCGATGTATGAATACATGGCGTTCCGCCTCGGAAGTAAATACAGCCCGGAGGCGATGGAGTTGTTTGGGAAAAACTCTCCCTATCCTGATCTGGCTGCGCTGGTAGAGAAGCGTTATGAAAACATGAAAGAGATGTTGCCCGGAGCGCCGGCACCGATGGCTAAACTGG
>SDZZ01000870.1 GCA_004173255.1 Chitinophagaceae bacterium
GGCGCACCATCTGCGGGTGCCCGCCCAGGCTGGTCAACCCCATGGCGGCGGTGGATTCGCGTACAAACAGGTAAATGATCAACAGGCGCCCGACCGTGGCGCGCTCGAACCGCGCAATCCAGTTCTGCGCATGCAGGCGCAAACCATGGCGCTCCAGCAGGCCGATGACCGCCAGGGGCAACAACAGAATCAATTGCAGGGCACGAGTCTGCAGGAAGCCATCACCCATGGTGGCGAGGATTTTTTCCAGCGGGAAATGGGCCGCGAGCCCGGTGGCGATAGCGGCGGCGGTCACCACCAACAGCGGATTGAAGCGCAAGACAAAGCCGACCACGATCACAAGTACGCCGATCAACGGCCATAAGTTCACAACAGTTTGCATGACGGAGAGGTCCTTAAGTGCGCGCTGCGGCGCCATTACAGCAGGATGTGAACAAAGGGTTCACAGCAGGAAGTGGCGTGCAATCGGCTCGGTTTTTTATTGTTGACCCGGTATGGTTCACGAAGGCACCGCCCACTGATAAGGGTAAGGTAAGGGCCGCTATGTAACGCCCCGCTTCATTGCAGGTTTCAAGTTTATAATCGTCACCATATAACAAATCGAGCCTGCGTCTTACATTACGCAATCCGATTCCCCCACCTGATCCATTCACATCAGTACTCACAGGATTTTCAATCCGAAAAGATACAGCCGTTGCGCTGATGCTGAGACACACCTTTATTTCCGTGGATCCGATCGTGTTGCGTACACCATGCTTGAAACTATTTTCAATTAATGGCAGAAAAAGCATCGGTGGAATCTGGATATCAGCAGTTGATCCATGGGATTGAAAAGCAATAGCTGCATCTGGGAATTTCTTCTGCTCCAATTCGAAATATCCATTTAGAAATTCAAGCTCATCTTTTAAATTAACTTTTTCCTGATCGCAGTCATATAGTATATATTGCATCATCTGTGATAGCAGCAATATAAATCTTGAGGTATCCTTTGAGTCCGTCAAGCTCATTCCATACAAACTGTTAAGGGTATTAAAGAGAAAATGTGGCTGCAATTGATTTTTAAGCATT
>SDZZ01000871.1 GCA_004173255.1 Chitinophagaceae bacterium
CTATTAATGGTCACAAATCTTTTCCCTTCACCCGGATCATTGCCAAACTGTCCGTACATATACAGTGCGCATTTGCCATTGTTGATGGGACTGGTCTCATCTTCATCTACCCAAAGCCAATTCACTGAATGTCCCGCAATAACAGTGATGTTGGAGATGAGCATGAACTGACCCTTGCGGTGTAAATTGATCTCAACTGCAACGGCTTCCGGATTTCCAGCAGGTTCATGATCTGGAGCGGAATAGAATGCTTGTGAACCGCGTGAGACAAGGATGCCTTCACCGCTATAGCTCCATCTTTTAATCTCATCCGCGCGGAGTTCCCGCGGTTCCCGGTACACAGGTACGGTTTGCTCCGCCTCTGGAGAATCATCAGGATCAATTCTTGGAAAATTGGTCATGACTCTTAGTTCAACTTCGCCCTCCAGTTGAACAGTGGCCTCGCGGGGAGTGAGGCGTGTACTTTTGAAGAATCCCCAATCACTGAAATGCGTTGTTGTTACCGTAATCTTCCTCTGTACTTTATCAACCGTTGAGTTTAACAGTGCCTGCCAGGTTCCATTGGCATCCTGGTATGCAACGTCCAGAAATTCCGCAATGGTACTTTCAGTGTCTTCCGGTTTCTGAATCAGGGACAGGGCCGTACAGACTTTTTGCCACCACGCCCGGCTTTTTTCAAAGGCTGAGGTGTCGATCGTCCGCTCGATGCGCCGGAGCCGGAGCGGTTGGTTTCCTTCCCGGTTGCCAACGGAGACCGCCAAAGAGTCACTTAGGGTTAACGAATGTTTGGTCGGTTGGGTTACAAAATCAGACAGCGGGTAACTCATTTTTCCCTCTTCCCAGCAGGCATTGCCCCTAAGATCAGTGAGATAGGTATAAAGCCAGAAGTCGATGCCATTGGCATTTTTAAAGCCGCCATCTTTGGCCGTTGGCGAAAAATCCTGTTTGGCCGCGATGATATACAGCCGGTCGGTGGGGCGGGTGAAGGCCACATACACCAGATTCATGCACTCGACAAACGTCCGGTAGAGCTCGTCCTGGTACTGGTCCGCCAGGGGCGTTTCGTC
>SDZZ01000872.1 GCA_004173255.1 Chitinophagaceae bacterium
ACCATCATTCCCGATCCTTCTGTGCCACCCGTGCCGCACAATATCAGCAATGATCTTTATCAACGGGTGATCAGCCTGCCTAATTCCCGTAACCCGGCCAGCGCATACAGCAACCTTACCACCGTGCTGAATCTGAAACCCGTACAGGATTTTGAAAAAACATTTGCCCGCAAACTCGATTCCACTCAATATTTTTATAACCCACAGGTAGGTACCCTTTCTCTTAGTCAGCCATTGCAAACGGACGAAGTACTGGGTGTGGCTTACCAATATACTTACAATGGGCGTGTATTCCAGGTAGGTGAGTTTTCACAGGATGTTCCACCAGACAGCACCAGTTCTACCCAAAAAGTACTTTACCTCAAATTATTGAAAGCTACGTCTCAACGCACCAGCTTACCCATATGGGACCTGATGATGAAGAACGTGTACACCATTGGTTATGGTACTTTAACGCCATCCGACTTTAAATTGGACGTTTTATACCAGCAGCCAGGTCTGGGTGCAAAAAGATATTTCCCTTTCGGTGATAAAAACCTGGGAGCACCTATTCTTTCCCTTATTAATCTCGACAGGCTCAACAGCCAGAATGATCCACAACCGGATGGTGTTTTTGATTATGTGGAAGGCGCTACTGTTATATCTCCTTACAGCCGGGTTATCTTCCCTGTGCTAGAGCCCTTTGGCCGCGATTTGGCAGCTCAGGTGTACAATGTAGTACCTCCAACGGCAAAGGATACGTTGTTCTATGCCCTGTATGATTCCATTAAAGCAGTAGCGCAGCAGTATCCTTACCTTAACCGATTCTTGCTAAAAGGTATTGCCAAAACTTCCGGCTCCTCCGACATCAGCATAGGATACAATATACCACCGGGCTCCGTTACCGTTACTGCAGGTGGAAGAACCTTACAGGAAGGAATAGATTACGATATTAACTACGACCTGGGAACCATCAAAATAACCAACCAGGCCATTACAAATGCAGGTTTGCCGGTGTAGGTGAACTTTGAGAACAATGCTTCCTTTGGCTTGCAACAACGATCTTACCTCGGTTTGCGACTGGAT
>SDZZ01000326.1 GCA_004173255.1 Chitinophagaceae bacterium
GTAATATTTTTTCAACTGATGAAATTATCCAGTTTGCCATGTTTGGCGAAAAACTGGCCAGCGGGGTTAAACATGCCGACAATATAGCGCCCTGCATACTCGGTGGTGTTACACTGGTAAGGTCCATCCATCCGCTGGACGTGATTGCCATTCCATCGCCCGACCTGTTTGTCACGGTGGTGCATCCGCAGATCGAGGTCCGTACATCCGACTCGCGACAGATCCTGCGTCAGCAGGTATTGCTGAAGGACGCAATTAAACAATGGGGAAATATTGCCGGTCTGGTCACCGGGTTTTTCAAAAACGACCTGGACCTTATTGGCCGCTCGCTGGAAGATGTAATTATTGAACCGGTCAGGAGCATCCTGATACCAGGTTTCGATGCAGTAAAGAAAAATTGCCGCGAAGCCGGTGCACTCGGTGGTGGCATTTCGGGTTCGGGTCCATCCATTTTTATGCTGAGCAAAAATGAATCGGTGGCAAAGGAAGTGGAAACTGCCATGCAGCAGGTGTACGACCGCATCGGCATCGATTACCATACCTATGTGACCACCATCAGTAAAAAAGGGGTGGAGATTTTTTCTTCCTGAAAGGATCACCGCACTGTTTGTCGTCAGCAATTACCACCGCAATGGGTAGCATGGGATTTAAGCGGTACAGTTTGTTTATATAACTGATCACTTTTCATTACAGGATTATCGCCATTTGCCGGTCCATTTTTATTCTTTTTAAAATACAACTCCTTGCAATACTATAGCACCAGCCACCATTCGCCCAACGTCGATTTCCGGGAAGCAGCCATCAAAGGTCAGGCACCCGACAAAGGCCTGTACTTTCCGCAATCCATTCCGCAGATTGATCCATCGCTTCTCCGGGATATCGAGTCGACAGATGACGCCGACATTGCTTTCCAGGTCATCCGGCCGTTTGTAGGAAACAGTATTCCCGACGAAGTACTCTTTTCTATCGCAAAAGAATCGATCAGTTTCCCGATCCCGCTGGTCGACCTCGGAAACGGCTACCATTCACTCGAACTGTTCCATGGACCCACCCTTGCATTCAAGGATGTGGGTGCCCGTTTCATGAGCCGCTGTCTCGGATATTTCCTGAAAGAAAATACTAAAAAAGTAACCGTGCTGGTTGCTACTTCAGGCGACACAGGGGGCGCAGTAGCCAATGGATTTTTCGGTGTGGAAGGAGTGGAGGTAGTAATCCTGTACCCATCCGGTAAGGTCAGTCCGGTGCAGGAAAAACAACTGACCACACTGGGTGGCAATATCCGGGCACTCGAAATCGACGGCAGCTTCGACGATTGCCAGGCGATGGTGAAACAGGCGTTCATGGACCCGCAACTGAACGACTCATTATTCCTTACCTCCGCCAATTCAATCAACGTGGCGCGCTGGCTGCCGCAGCAATTTTACTACCTGCTTGCTTACAAACAATGGAAAGACAAATCAAACCCGCCGGTGATCAGTGTACCCAGCGGTAACTTCGGAAATATCTGCGCCGGGCTGATGGCCCATGCGGGCGGACTACCCGTCCGCCATTTCCTAGCAGCCTGCAATGTAAACGATGTGGTGACCCGTTATCTCGCCACGGAAAAATATGAGCCGCTGAAAGCGATAGCTACCTTATCCAACGCAATGGATGTTGGTGAGCCAAGTAATTTTATCCGTATACAGGAAATTTTTGGGCACCGGTTTAACGACCTGGCCGCCACGTTGAGTTCATACACCGTGACGGATGCAGAAACACTGGATACTATCAGCCAGGTCGAAACCGTGTACCACTATACGCCCGATCCGCACGGCGCAGTGGCGTTCCATGCACTGGAAGTCTATCGCCGGCAATTCCCGGATGCAGCGGGCATATTCCTGGAAACCGCACATCCCGTGAAGTTTCCCGATGCCATAGAGCAGGCTACCGGCAGGCAGGTGCCCGTGCCCGAATCATTGACTGGGGTGATGTCGGCGCAAAAAAAATCAACCCTTCTGAAACCATCGTTTGATGAACTGAAGCAGTTCCTCCTGGCTTAGGCCCGGCTTCCATCTTAAAACATCCTGGCGTATCTTTGCGGCAGGAGTTTTAGTATGCATAACATCGAACCTTTTTACAACTGGCGCCATATTTATGAAAGCGAAACCGACCAGCTTTCCCCTTTTTATGGCCGTCAATATTCGGAGTTTGAATTTTCACAAACCGTCTACAACTATTATATCCATCCGCAGTGGGACGACTTCGGCAGCCGTACGCTGTACCTCAAGGTGCTGATTGCAGACTATGAAGAAAAGTATGCCGTGATCGAAATGATCGGTGAATGGAATGATGCCATTGAAAATGATATGATGACCCTCAAACGGGACGTACTCGAAAAGTTCATGTATGAAGGCATCCATAAATTCATTCTCATCACGGAAAACGTCCTGAATTTCCACAGCAGTGATTCGGAGTACTATGCCGAACTGTACGAGGAGCTGTCGGAACAGGAAGGATGGATCGTTGCCATAAATATGCCCTCGCAAACACAGTATGATTTCCGGAAGGCAAGGCTTACCCGCTATGTTGAACTGGTTGAACTCGACAACTGGCGCACATATAAGCCTTATCATTTATTTAAAAAGATCGACGGCGAACAGCAGCTGCGGTTGACCTGAATATTTTTTGTCACTCTTTCGTCATTCGATAGTAAATTTGCCCAAATTTTATCACCATCCCCTGATAGCATATGAAATGGTCTGAATTCTTCACATCGTCGATTGGTAAGAAACTGATAATGAGTTTGTCAGGCTTATTTCTGATCAGCTTCCTGGTGGTCCACGTCGGGCTCAACCTCACCGTATTTAATGACCTTCCGATTTTCGATTCCAATGATAACGGACGCATGTTCAACAAGGCCGCGCACTTCATGGGTTCTACTGTGGTAATCCGGATCATGGAGATCGGGCTGTTCCTGTTTTTCTTCCTGCACATTATCCAGGGATATGTGCTCACGGTGCAGAACCGCGCGAAAAGAAAAGTGGGATATAAAATTCCAATGGGAAACAGGGGCAGTACCTGGTACAGCAAATCAATGGGACTGCTTGGTACGCTGCTGCTGTTCTTCCTCATCATGCACGTAGCTCATTTCTGGGTTCCATCAAGAATCACACATGATCTTACACCGGTTCAGTATGGCGACATGGAAGCGCATAATCTTTTTGAAAGGATGGTGGATGTATTCCAGAATCCATGGGTAGTGCTGTTGTATGTCCTTGGATGTATTTCGCTTGCATGGCACCTGCTGCATGGTTTCCAGAGCGCCTTCCGTACCCTCGGACTTTCGAACCACCGTTATATCGACACACTCAAAGCGCTGGGAGCGGGATTTTCGATCCTGGTACCAATCCTTTTTGCACTGATGCCGATTGCGATGTACCTGGGCTGGATCCATGGATAATCTGTCTCCCGCTGAGTTGGGAAAAGAAAGGGAATCGAAAGAGGAGGAGGTCCGAAGGGCGGATCAACACAGAACGAAAAAATAGAAGAAATTTCAATAACCTGTCTGATTTATGATTGATTCAAGAATACCGGAAGGAAAACTGGAAGACAAATGGGTCGATTACAAAGGCCATTGCAAACTGGTAAACCCGGCCAACAAACGCAAGCTCGAGATCATCGTGATCGGTACCGGCCTGGCCGGTGCTTCAGCTGCCGCTTCGCTTGGTGAACTCGGGTATCGCGTAAAAGCCTTTTGTTTCCAGGACTCTCCCCGCCGCGCGCACTCCATTGCAGCGCAGGGAGGCATCAATGCCGCAAAGAATTACCAGAATGATGGTGATTCCGTGTTCCGTTTGTTTTACGATACCATCAAGGGCGGTGACTATCGCGCACGGGAAGCAAATGTGCATCGCCTGGCAGAGGTCAGCGTAAACATTATTGACCAGTGCGTGGCACAGGGTGTTCCATTTGCCCGTGAATACGGCGGACTGCTGAATAACCGTTCATTCGGGGGTACGCAGGTAAAACGTACATTTTATGCCGCAGGGCAAACGGGTCAGCAGCTGCTGCTGGGTGCCTACCAGGCACTGGAACGCCAGATCGCTGTAGGCAATGTAAAAATGTACAACCGGCATGAAATGCAGGACATCGTAATGATTGACGGAAAGGCCAGGGGCATCATTGCCCGTGACCTGATTTCCGGTACGCTTGAGCGTCATTTCGGTCACGCAGTATTACTTGCATCGGGTGGATACGGCAACGTGTTTTACCTGTCCACCAATGCCATGGGAAGTAATGTAACTGCCGCCTGGAAGGCACACAAACAAGGTGCATATTTTGCCAACCCGTGCTTTACCCAGATTCACCCGACCTGCATCCCGGTAACGGGCGACCACCAGAGCAAGCTGACCCTCATGTCAGAATCCTTACGGAATGACGGCCGTATCTGGGTGCCAAAGAAAAAAGATGATCCGCGTAAAGCAAATGATATTCCCGAAGAAGAAAGGGATTACTACCTCGAACGCAGGTATCCGGCATTCGGTAACCTGGTGCCACGTGACGTAGCGTCCCGTGCAGCGAAAGAGCGTTGCGATGCGGGTTATGGCGTGGGTACCACCAAACAGGCAGTGTACCTCGATTTCAAACATAACCTGATCAATAAATATGGTAAAACGGAAGCCAGCAAACTCGGCATCATCAAACCCGATGAGGAAACGCTGATCCGTTTAGGTAAGGAAGTGGTAAAAGAAGAATACGGTAACCTGTTCGATATGTACGAAAAGATCACCGGTGAAAACCCATATGAAGTGCCGATGCGGATTTATCCGGCCGTGCACTACACTATGGGCGGCCTGTGGGTGGACTACGAACTGATGACCAACGTAAAGGGTCTTTATGCATTGGGCGAAGCCAACTTCAGCGACCACGGTGCCAACCGCCTCGGCGCATCCGCACTCATGCAGGGACTGGCCGACGGATATTTTGTACTGCCGTATACCATCGGTAATTACCTGGCCGATGAAATTGCCGTAGCCCCGATCTCCACCTCGCACGAAGCGTTCGACCAGGCAGAAGCCAAGGTAAAACAACGCCTGGAAACGCTGGTAAATATTAAAGGAACACAGAGCGTGGAAAGTTTCCACAAACGCCTCGGCAAGATCATGTGGGAAAAATGCGGTATGGCCCGTAATGCACAGGGGCTTACGGAAGC
>SDZZ01000873.1 GCA_004173255.1 Chitinophagaceae bacterium
GAAGTTGCGGTAAGCGGGTGTTTGCAGTAAACGGATCGCTTCCTGTACGCGAAACTCGTTGATATAGTCGTTAAAGTTTTTGCCATAAACCCCGTTGATGACCTTGCTCAGCAGAGAGGCGTTGGTGCCCAGTTTTTTAGCGAGGTCTGTTAAGGTCAGTTCGGGATCGAGGTAGGTCTTTTTGTCCGTCATTTGTTCATCTACCTTCAGCTTCCATTCCTGCATCCAGGACTGATCTTCGTACGTAATGTCAACCGTTCCGGTCGTCAGTTGGAGCGGCTGGGTGTAAGCGGACAGCAGGCGGGGTTCAAAGTTAAGCTTAGTTATAGGCCTGGCGCTATAAGCGCTGATCGCCATGTAATAGGTGATCAAGGCAAAAGCAAAGAAATAATACCAGGAGCGGACATAGAATAGCTCGATGAACAGTGATACGATATGCTCTGATAGCAGGAGCAGGGTCAGTAAAGCAAAAGCATACAGAAAGTTACGTAACCATTTGAAGCTGGCCGCATCGGCGAATGATAACTCGAAGTCAGAGAATATGATGTACTGCCGGTAATACCGGATGGACATGATCAGGTAGACAAGGATACTGATGCCCCAGGTCCAGCCGTACCAGGCATCAAAATCAGGGTCGGTTTCACCGTTCATCAGGAAATAATGCCCGACAATAAGCTTGTCGGTAACCGATATGACCAGGCACCAGGCCAGGTACGACACGCCGGGTATAAAATGCAGCCAGTCCCGTCGGGCGAGGCGGTACTGCGCGTTGGTCAGGCTTTTGAGGTAAAGGAAAAGTAAAGGCCCGAAGAACAGCGCATGAATAAAAGGCGTGTAGAACAGGATTTCGCGGTAGGGCTGCGTATCATACCATCCGGCAAAGCCTGACATCCATGGGAAAATGAACAATGCGGATAAGAAAAAAAATGTACCTAAGAGGCGGTCTGACAGGCGCTCTTGCAGTAAGCCCCGTTTCCAGAACAGCGCAGCATACACACAAAGGTGTGTGAAGAAGATCAGCAGGAGTGAACTGCGCAGCCCAAATTCAAAAAGCATAGCCGA
>SDZZ01000874.1 GCA_004173255.1 Chitinophagaceae bacterium
GGTTTACATAAAAAGTATTCGCCCCACCAACCAGGTTCCACTTCAGGCGGTTAAATAATGGAATCTTATTCGTCAGCAGGCCGTTAAAATGGTGTTCGGCGTGGCCAAACACATAGAACTCTTCCGCGTTGCTGTACCGGTAGTAGGGTGCCAGCTGGAAGCTGTTCAGGTATTTGAAATTGTAGAACATCTGGTTGCCGTTGAAATGCTGCAGGTCAGGAATCTCTACCCGGTTATTGTTCAGGAATCCGCCAACCCCGACCCTGTACCTGAATTCGCCCGCAATTTTGAAATTCATATTATCAGCCATGGAGAATTTCCATTTATCAAAATCAACATCACTGCCCAGCAGGTTTTTAATCCCCTTGGAATATTCCAGGGTGAACACCGGCTTGTTGGAAGGGATCGGCATTTTATGATCCGGGAACTCAATATATCGTTGCCCTGGCTGGAAACTGATCGTTGCCGATGCTACCAGTGCCTGGTGTTTTTCAAACGGTATTGCCGCCAGTTCATAGGGATGATTCGGCAGGAACTCCCGGTCTTTATTATACAATGACCAGTTGCTGGTGTTTTCCAGCGGGATCCGGTTTTCGTACGTGCCTGATACATTAAAGCTGAGACCATTCTCCAGTTTGTTATTGTATTCCAGCCGGCCAAACCAGTTTTCATAAATTTTCATATAGTTCTTCTGCCACAAAATGGTGTATACGGCATTCATGAGCGGGCTCACCGGATTGTCCTGGTTAAACTGCGATACGCGTTTACCCCCACTGATTTTGAGGAACCGGTTGCGGTACGACTGGGCCTTGGGGTCGATGGTCAGCTCGGCCCACGAATTGAGATGTGAGTTGCTGAAGCCATAACGGGTGTTCCAATCCAGCCGGTAGTCGTACTTACTTTTCCTACGGTAGTAATTGAAACTTTGTTCCACGTTTACCGACAATCCTTCCACGGTATTGTACTCCACCTGCTTGATCAGCGGGCGCAGGTTCCAGCGGACCGATGATTGTTTTGCATAAAACGTATAACTCTCGCCCGACCAGAAGATCCCTTTCAGGT
>SDZZ01000875.1 GCA_004173255.1 Chitinophagaceae bacterium
ATCATTAAAAACAATACTGCCACAGGAAATGGCGGAGGTGTCGCTAATATCAACGCAACCCCTTTCTTCAGGTCTAACGAGATAAGAGGGAATTCGGCTACCCTTGGCGGCGGAATTTACAACAAGGATATCAGCGTATCTATAATGACCGACATTGCCATTATAGACAACGTTGCCCAGACAGGTGGTGGTTTTTACATCCAGGATGGTGCGTATCAGGCTGTAAATGCAACAATTGCCGGTAATACTGCTACCACGGCAGCAGCTGTTTATATAGGAACTACATCCGAGGGTAATAAGTATTTCTCAATGACCCGCGGTATCATTTGGGGTAACAGGAACAGCGATGGTTCTACAGCTATAATTACCCGAAATGGCGGCACCGCTTATTTCAGGGGATCTATTATCGAAGGAAGTGCGAGTGGAGCCGGATGGAATTCATCTTATGGGACTGACGACGCCGGAAATATTGCCTCCGATCCAATTTTTGCTAATGCTGCCAACGGTGATTATCAACTTGCCGAAGGCAGCCCGGGTATTAACTTTGGCTCTAACGCCTACTACGGCAACGTACTTATAGAATTTCCTGACGCGGCCGGAAACCCGAGATCATTGGGCGAAGGAATAGACCTTGGCGCTTACGAAAATCAGGCTATTTCCAGCCAGATGGTGATACGTTACGTGAAACAAACTGCAACCGGCACCGGAGACGGAAGATCGTGGGCAAATGCATCGGGCAATCTTGAACTGATGATTAACCAATCGCAAAACTATCATCAGGTATGGGTAGCAGAAGGAACGTATCAGCCTAGCCAGGGCCAGCCCTTCAGGATGAGGAATGGCGTATCGATATATGGTGGTTTTCCATCAACCGGAACTCCTACTATGACAGAACGTAACTGGGAACAGAATGTAACTGTGATGGCTGCAAGTACCAGGGAAGTTATCAGTAATTCAAATTTAGATAATACCGCTATACTGGACGGCTTTACGATTACAGGTGCTAATGTAACCTATAGTGGCGGTGGTATGTACAACAATAGCAGTTCGCCTACCTTGTC
>SDZZ01000876.1 GCA_004173255.1 Chitinophagaceae bacterium
ACAACCCTGCGGTCCCGGTTGTTTCTGCAAGCGACCGTAGAAATAATACAATCCCGCACAGTCTGCCCTCAGGGCTTCACCTGATATGGCAACGACAAATCCTTCGATAGCACGCTATATACTTTATAAACCCCCAGCATCGGCATTTTCGCGCCAGACAGATGTGACCCGTCCTCCCCCGTACTCAGCTGCATGTAAGCGCCCACTGCATCGTACTTAAAATCGGTCCTGAACCGCACACGGTAGTCCGGCACAACCACCCGGATGAACTGTCCTTCGGTCACCACCTGGAATCCCGGTGAATCCATATACATGGGCATGCCGGGATTTGTTTTGGGTAACACAACCGTAGCATCATTTTTATCAACCTCCTTTACAGATAACCCGCCTTTCACACGCTCATCCCTGACCAGCACCACCCAGTGCGGATGCCAGACGAAAAGCATGACGCTAACCACAACCCAGCAGTTTTCAGCGATAACCTTCATATTTAGCAGTGCTGAGATAAGCCGGATCTAATACCGCAACTTCTTTTTGTCTTCCTCAAAACCTTCACGGGAAGTAAGGATGATGCTGACACAATGTGCCCTGCCGAAAACGAAGTCCTGGTTTTTTTCCTGGTAGATTGCCTTACGCAATGACACCTCGTAATCATCCTGGTAGAGCGAACTGCGATGGGTGTTCATACGCGCAAGTTCGTTTGCGGACAGTGGATAGTACCCACAGGAAGAACTATCAAGCACGATATGATTGGAAGATCGGCCGGGATTTTTTGTGGAATCAATAACCTTCACCAGCAGGAGACGTACCAATCCATAACCAAGCCCGTTACTGCCATCCATCCGGTTGATTAGTTCCGCTGCAAGATGATGTTCAATATTACCTGAATCAACCTGCCGGCGCAACATAGCGCTTAGGTTAAACTGCTGGTCGGCGCCCGCCCCCTGATGAGTGAGGAAGACGGGGAAATATGGCGGGCTGAAATCAACCTCCGTTACACCGATGCGGTTCTCTGTCGGGAAGCCCCTGGTATCGATCAGTTCCAGCAACCGGGTAATAAC
>SDZZ01000877.1 GCA_004173255.1 Chitinophagaceae bacterium
TACTGGAACAATTCGCCCGATACGCTCCGCCGCGTATTTTTTCACCTGTACTGGAACGCATTCCAGCCGGGCAGCATGATGGATACCCGCAGCCGCCGGCAGGGCACTGTAATGCTGCAACGGGGCAACAATAAATCACCCGACTGGGATGCCCGTGTAACGGACCGCATCATCAACCTGAAACCCGAAGAAATTGGCTATCAGAAAGTGCTATCCCTCAAAATGGATGGGCGTCCGCAACAATACCAGGTGCTGGAAACGATCCTGGAAGTGAAACTTGATAAGCCTATTGCGCCGAAGTCGAAGGTAACTTTCGATATGGAGTTCGAATCGCAGGTGCCTTTGCAAATACGAAGAAGTGGACGTGATAACCCCAAAACGCAGGTGCGTTACTCGATGAGCCAATGGTATCCGAAAATGTGTGAGTACGACTATGATGGCTGGCATCCTACTCCGTATGTAGGTCGTGAATTTTATGGTGTATGGGGTGATTTCGATGTAACGATTGCTATCGACAAACAATACATGATCGCCGGAACAGGGTACCTGGAAAACCCCCAGGAGATTGGATTCGGCTATGAAACACCAGGATCCAAAGTAGTTCAACCATCAGGTGCAAAAAGAACCTGGAAATTCTCAGCTCCAAATGTGCACGACTTCGTATGGGCAGCTGATCCAGGTTATGTACATAAGTCAAAAAAAGTAAGAGCTAATCTTACCCTCCATCTTTTCTATAAACCAACTACCGCTACCGCCGCTGAGTGGGAGCAGGTATTGGTTGATGCTGAAAAAGCAATGCCTTTTATCGAAAAAACATTCGGTGCATATCCCTATAAGCAATATTCATTTATACATGGAGGTGATGGAGGTATGGAATACCCAATGGCTACCTTGCTGTACGGTCCGGGAGCGTGGCTGCACGAGTGGCTACATAGCTGGTACCAGGGAATGCTGGCAACGAATGAATCACTCTATTCATGGATGGATGAAGGCTTTACACAATGGGCGGAAGAAAGAACTGCCGGATGGATGAATGGAACAAAAGGATTCTTATACGG
>SDZZ01000023.1 GCA_004173255.1 Chitinophagaceae bacterium
TCCGCAAAAAGCCCGACCGGCAAACTGCTGATGTGTGCCTCCAATACCTTCCTTTTCTCCGAACCCCATGGGGCCGAACCCCGCGTAATCCATGAAATGTGGGACAACAACATGCACCTGATGAAGTTTTCCAAAAAATTGAAAGCCGGCGAAACGTACCGGTTCTCGATTGCCGGTTCATCCATTACGTCGGCCCATCATGATGATCCGCTTAATGAAGCAGAGCGTTCAACCATTTATGCAAAACTCGAAGGCCGTGAGCGGCTGATTGCTTTCCATAAAAGAGCGTGGGCCGATCTGTGGAAAAGTGACATCGAGATTGACGGGGATGCCCAGAGCCAGCAGGATATCCATAGCATGTTATACCATCTTTATTCATTCAGCCGCGAGGGCACGGCATTGTCGCCTTCACCAATGGGGCTGAGCGGACTCGGGTACAACGGGCATGTGTTCTGGGATACGGATCTGTGGATGTATCCCGCCGTACTGGTGTTACATCCTGAAATAGCAAAGAGCATGGTGGAATACCGGTTCCAAAGACTTGATGCTGCCCGGCGAAACGCGTTCAGCAAGGGTTTCAAGGGTGCGATGTTTCCGTGGGAAAGCGCGGAGACCGGTGTGGAAGAAACGCCGGTGTGGGCATTGAGCGGCCCTTTTGAACATCATATTACTGCCTGTGTGGCAATTGCTGCCTGGAATTACTATTGTGTAACGCAGGATAAAAACTGGTTGAGGGAAAAGGGATGGCCGATCCTGCAGGCAACGGCGGAGTTCTGGTCCAGCCGCGTTGAACGCAACGGTGCGGGCCAGTATGATATAAAAAATGTGGTTGCCGCCGATGAGTGGGCCGAAAACGTCGATAATAATGCTTTTACCAATGCGGCCGCCAAACTGAACCTGCAGGTAGCCACGGAAGCGGCTAAAATACTGGGAGTGCCTGCCGATGCCGACTGGTTAAATGTGGCCGCGAATATACCTGTGCTTAAAATGGAGAATGGGGTAACCCGCGAACATGCCTCGTACAAAGGCGAGGGCATTAAGCAGGCCGATGTAAACCTGTTGTCCTACCCGCTGAAGTATATTACCAAACCTGCCGAGGTGCGGGCCGACCTGGAATACTACGAGACACGCGTACCGGATGAGGGTACCCCTGCCATGACGCAGGGAATCTTTGCGTTGCTGTATGCGCGGCTTGGTGATCAGCAGAAAGCATTCAAGTGGTTCAAGGAAGCGTATGAACCAAACCTTAACCCGCCGTTCAGGGTGATCGCGGAAACAAAAGGCGGCACCAACCCGTACTTCGCAACCGGCGCTGGTGGCGTGTTGCAGAGTGTGCTGATGGGTTTTGGCGGACTGGATATTACTTCAAAAGGAATTATCCAGGTAAAGTCCGTGTTGCCCGAAGGCTGGAAAAAGCTGACCATCAAAGGAGTGGGCACCGATAAAAAAACTTTCGTCGTAAACGGCCGGTAAGTCGCTTTTTAGAAGGAATTTGCTTTAATTTGTACAACTAACGTGAAAAAACTCGCTGCTATATCGCTCATTTGCCTGCTCGCCTTCAACTGGTTTGGCTTCCGTGTTGTGACGGAAATGCTCAGCGACAGTGCCGACCAGCGCCTTGAAGCACAGCTCGACCAGCAGCAGTACGACGAATCCCGCTTAATAGAAGTCCGCATCAATCTGAACGTTCCTTACCAGACCGCCCAGTCGGACTTTGAGCGCCATTATGGTGAAATGGAAGTGGACGGTGTCATTTATACCTACGTAAAAAGTAAGGTTGAGAATGGATTCCTGGTATTGAAGTGCATTCCGAATGATTCTAAAAAAGAGATCAGGAAGGCCGGGACCGATTATTACAAAAAGACAAATGGGCTTGACCAGGACCCCTCTGGCAAGAAATCGAATAACCAGGTGGTTAAACAATCATCACCCACCGATTATGATGACCAGCTGGAAACCTTTACTGTAAAGGCTCCTGCTGAATTATTGAAGTCGAAGTTTGCGCAATTCTCCAGCGCACTTCCTACGGCCGTGGTAAGTATACCGGGCCAGCCTCCCCGCTTTATTGCCTGAACCAACAGGCTGGATTTTTCCCAAGCAGCTAACCTGGTGCACGGCTCCTGAAATAGAAGTTTCAGCAGGAACCAATCATCGGCCGCTCGTGATCAGGTTACCGTAAAAACGGACGCTGCGAAAATTTTCCCCTCTGTGACACCTGCGTTACCCGCGCGGTTTGGTTCGTCAGAATTTACCAGCATATTTGCAGCTTCCCGGTATTCGGGAAACCTGTGAATGGATCAGCGGATCCAGCATGCTTTTTAACCAGTTCCAGGCAGAATTATCAAATTAATCGACAAGTGAAGAAAGTTTATTGGCTCATGGTACTGGGCGTTTTGGCGCTCGGTTCCTGCAAGGAAAAGAAGAACGATTACCAGGCAATTACCAGCAACACCGCCCTGTTCAGTGAAGTTGTATACGAATTAAATACGGTGGTAATGGGAAACAATTTCAGTCCCATTGTTGCGTCGAGGAATTACATGTATGCGAGTGTGGCGGCTTACGAGGTGATAGCTGCGGGTTATCCGACGAAGTATAACTCCCTCGCAGGTCAGGTTCATGGTTTAACAAAATTACCAATGCCGGATACCAGTAAAAAGATTGATTACAACTATGCCGCCCTGCTGGCCTTCAGCCAGGTGGGGGAAGCCGTGACATTTCCTGCGGGAAGTATGACGGAATATACCGATAGTATCAAGCTGATGATGAAGGACCATGGTATGCCATCGGATGTACTCGAAAACAGCAGGGCCTTTGCAGATACCATCTCCAGTGCGGTCATCGCGTGGAGCAAAAAAGATAATTACGCCCAGACCCGCAGCTCCCCCAAGTACACCGTGATTGACACCCCGGGCAGGTGGGTACCTACGCCACCCGCGTACACTTCGGGTATGGAGCCTCACTGGATGGAAATACGCACCCTGGTGATGGATAGTTCAAACCAGTTTGTTCCCCCGGCACAGTATGAGTTTAATATCAAGGATAAAAACAGTCCATATTACAAGGAAGTAATGGCGATTAAAACCGCGGTTGACAGCCTTACACCGGAGCAGATGCATATTGCCAATTTCTGGGACGACAATCCATTCAAGCTGAATGTATCCGGTCACGTAAGTTTTGGTACAAAAAAATTCTCCCCTCCCGGTCACTGGATGGCCATTGTGGGTATAGCCGCAAAAAAAGCCGGGTTCGATTATCCCGAAACCGTATATGCCTATGTAATGACTGCCATTGCGCAGTTTGATGCCTTTATCCAGTGCTGGGACCAGAAGTACCGGAGCAATACGGTTCGCCCCGAAACCGTGATCAACAAGTATTTCGATTCGGAGTGGCAGCCGCTGTTGCAGACGCCTCCGTTCCCGGAATATACCTGCGGACATTCGACCGTGTCTTCGGCCAACGCCGAAGCGCTGACCGCTGTGTTTGGCGACAACTTCGCTTACACCGATACTTCTGAACTGGAGTTCGGGATAGAAAGCAGGAGTTATCCTTCTTTCCGCGCTGCCGCTATTGAAAATAACTGGGCGCGCTTTTACGGTGGCATCCACTTCCATCATTCCTGTGTGGTGAGCACGGAGTATGGGGCAAAGGTGGGCCGGCTCGTAGCAGAACGATTAAAACTAAAAAAATAACCTCTTATAATACTGTTTATGAAAATTCACTTTGTGCTTGCTGTAGCGATGATTATTTTTTCCCAGGTGGACGTAAACGGCCAGGGATGCGTTGCGATCCGCAGTACGGGCGCTTCCTGCTCCATCCAGAAGCCACATGAGGACAGCAGCAAATGGCAGATCAATACCAACTACCGCTTTTTCCGTTCATACAAACATTTCAAGGGACGTGATGAACAGAAAGAACGCCAGGTGCTGCACAACGAGGTAATCAACTATTCCCATTCGCTCGACCTGTCGATTATCCGCAAACTGAACGACCGCTGGTCGCTTGCCCTCAACATGCCGCTGCTGGCCAACAAACGTACATCCCTGTACGAACATGGTTTCAAGGAACGCGGCAGCACGGAATCTTTTGGCCTGGGCGATATGCGCCTCAGTGCATCCTACTGGCTGGTTGACCCGAAGAAAAATACCCGGGGAAATGTACAGGTTGGCATGGGAATCAAGTTCGCCACCGGCGATTACAACTATAAGGATTACTGGACAGGCGCAGGTCCGGGCGGTACCGATACCCTGTTCACGGTTGACCAGTCCATCCAGCTGGGTGATGGCGGTACAGGTATCACTACCGAGTTCAACGCTTATTATCGTATTGCCGGCGCGTTCCAGGCCTATGCAAGTGGCTTTTATCTGTTTAACCCTAAAGAAGTCAATGGCACCCGCACGTACCGTGAATATGTGTCAGCGACTCTGTACAATGAAACCATCTGCAGCGTGCCCGACCAATACCAGTTCCGCGCAGGATTCAGTTATGGCATCAATAAATTTTCTTTCCTGGCCGGTGGTCGCATCGATGCCATCCCGGTGTATGACCTCATCGGAAAGAGCACCGGCTTCCGCCGCCCTGGTTATGCCATTGCTGTTGAACCTGGCGTTACTTACATGACCGGGCGTACTAACCTGTTCCTGACCGTGCCGTTTGCCGTTGAGCGCAACCGTACGCAGAGTGTAACAGATAAGGAGCGCAGCAAAAACTCCGGCACGTATGTGATCGGTGATGCGGCGTTCTCGGATTATGTAATCAACCTCGGCATGAGCGTGAGGTTTTAAGCAACCATTTGAAATACCTCCACCGGGGGTTATAATAAAGACCAACTAACTGTTAAACGACTAACTGACTTATGCGAACACTGAACAAAAAAATGATGATGGCCCTGCTGGCCTGCTCCATCGGCTTTCATGCCCTGGCGCAGACCGACATCGATGCTATCATGATGGAAAAAAACGCCTTCTGCGTTGGACCGATGTACACCCACAGCAGCTGGAAAGATTATTGGGAAGGGACCCTGAAAAGGGAAAACCTGAATCTTGGACGGGTAACCACCGAAATGTACGGAATCATGGGTAACTACGGGGTGACAAGGAAGCTCAATGCCCTGTTCAGTGTGCCCTACGTACGGACAAAGTCCTCGGCCGGTACACTTCACGGAATGGATGGCATCCAGGACCTCAGCCTCTTCCTCAAGTACCGCGCGCTTCAGCATAAAATGGGTGATGGCAAGTTGTCCGTGTTCGCCATCGGTGGACTGTCGGTTCCGTTAACCGACTACCCGGCCGATTACCTGCCGTTGTCCATTGGTATGCGCAGCAAAACCGCGTCGGCAAGGGTGATGGTGGACTACCAGCAGGGTAATCTGTTTGCCACGGCATCGGGTACTTATACTTTCAGGGATGATATTGAAATAGACCGTACTTCCTATTACACCACCGAAATGCATTATACCAACCGGGTTAAAATGTATGACATGACGAATATCAATGTGCGTGCGGGTTTCAGGAACCACCGGCTGATTGCGGAAGCAATTTTCAACCAATCGAACTCCCTGGGAGGTTTTGATATTACACGTAACAATATGCCTTTCCCGAGTAATGAGATGAACGCCACAAGCGTGGGCGTCAATATAAAGTATGTGATCCCGGCCCTGCCCCAGTTGTCTGTAGTGGTCGGTGGTATGCAGGTAGTACAAGGAAGGAACGTGGGTATGGCAACCAGTGTGTACGGGTCCTTCTTTTATGTGCTTGATTTCAGCCGCAAAACAAAATCTGTTGAACCATCGAATAATTCTAACTGATATGAAAAAGTTTTTAATTACTGCTGTTACCTGTGTATCTGTATCAGCCCTTGTGCTGGTAGCGTGTAACAAGGATCCGCAGGGCCGTACGGATTTTGCAAAACAACTGGACCCTGCCGATGTTGATGCCAATGCGGGCTCCTGGAAACCGGTCCTGCTTTCCGCCCCGGATGAGTTTGCACTGGCTGCACCTCTTGCAACCACCAGCCCTGACTACATCCTCCAGGTAAGTGAAGTAAAAAGCCTGCAGGCCGACATCACACCGGCTGAACGTGCGATAGTTGACTACTGGAGTGCGGGTGCTATCCTCCGCTGGAATGAAATCCTGCGTGACCTGGTATCCAGGCACAACCTGCCTCCTTACCAGAATGAGGATGGCAGTTATCCGTTCCCAAGCGCAAACAACCCGCTGGCTTATCCCTTGTTCCCTTTTGCCAATCCGCCGTATGCGGCCCGTGCATATGCATATGTAACGGCTGCGCAGTATGACGCGCTGGTGAGTGCCTGGCATTACAAGGGTGTGTACAACCGTATGCCGGCTTACAAAACAGATTCGCTGGTAAAAGTACTGGTGCCCAAATCGACCCTGCCTTCTTATCCTTCGGAAGATGCAGTAGTGATTGGTGCTACTGTGGAAATGCTGAAGCTCCTGTTCCCGGGCGACCAGGAATATATTATGGCAAAAGCCGCGGAACATAAATTATCGCGACTCATTGCCGGCGCCAACATCCGCAGCGAACTCGATGCGGGGGAAGCGCTGGGTAAAGCAGTGGCCTCTAAATTCCTCGCCCGTGCGCGTGGTGACAGGGCTGGTGCTGCTGCTGGTAACCAGGCAGCGTGGACCAAACTGGAAACGGATTGTATGGCCCGTGGTGAAACTCCATGGTACAGCCTTGAATTCCCCAAACGCCCGCCGATGCTGCCGGTGTATGGCAAGGTCAAAGCATTCCTGTTTGACTCATTGACCGCTATATCCCTTCGTCCCGGCCCGCCGCCTTCTGTACATAGTGAGGAAATGAAAAAAGAAACTGAAGAGGTTGCTGCATTTGTAAAAAATCCATCCAGGGAAGATATCCGCATCACCCATTACTGGGCCGATGGGGTAGGAACCTACACTCCTCCGGGCCACTGGAATGCTATCGCTGCCGAGGATTTTATTGGCAAAAATTTCAGCGAAGTGCGCTGGGCGCGCAACCTGGCACTGATCAACATGGCCCTCATGGATGCGGGAATTGTGTGCTGGGATACAAAATATTTCTATTTCAATCCACGGCCGGCGCAGATGGATCCATCTATCAAGACGCTGACTGGTGTTCCGAATTTCCCGGCCTATATTTCCGGCCACTCCACTTTCAGTGGTGCTGCCGCTACGGTGCTGGCGCATATTGTACCGGAAAGGGCGAGCGCCTACCAGGCAATGGCACAGGAGGCTTCGAGGTCGAGGATGGTGAGTGGAATCCACTTCCGGAGCGATTGCGAAGTAGGTATTACTGTGGGAAATAACATTGGTAATTACGCCGTACAACGTGCAATGATCGATGGGGCCGAGTAAGTACCGGCTTCAGTTATAAAGAAGTTACAGTTTTTTGGTATAAGCATAAACCGGCGTTGTAATTCCTTACGGACGCCTTTTTTTCTTTCCTTAAAATAAAGTCTTTGTTGAATGAAGAGGTGGTTTGTTTTTTCCTGTTTTGTTTCCTGTGGTTCCATAGCCATGGGTCAGTCAAAGGAAGACACGCTGGTCGCGCGGTCGATCGATAGTGTGGTGATCATGTCCTATATGAGACAGAACAATATGACGCCGCTGCCCACAACGCAGGGTACATTCCTGTTTGGCGGAAAAAAATCAGAAGTAGTCAGCCTGTTACAGATTCCCGCTGACATCACCAATAAAACGGCCCGGCAGCTTTTTGCCAAAGTGCCCGGCATATTTGTTTATGATATGGACGGTGCGGGTAACCAGGTAAATATTGCCGCACGCGGACTCGACCCTCATCGGGGGTGGGAATTCAATATCCGCAAGGATGGCGTTCTGACCAATTCGGACATGTATGGATATCCCGCGAGTCACTACAGTATGCCACTGGAAAGTATTGAACGGATCGAACTTGTTCGCGGCACGGGTTCACTTCAGTACGGTGCGCAGTTTGGCGGCATGCTGAACTATGTCAGTAAACAGGGAGATACTACCCGTAAATTTTCTTTTGAAAACATTTCTTCTGTGGGTTCATTCAAATTGCTGAGTACCTACAACTCGGTCGGGGGTAAGATCGGCAAGTTCAGGTACTATGCCTATATCTACCGTAAGTCGAGGAACGGCTACCGCGATAATGAACATACCGACTCGGAGGCTGAAGGGTTTTCGCTGACCTACGAACCTACTACCCGGTTTAATATAAAACTTGACTGGGCCCGGTCCGAATACCTGTATCGTATACCAGGCGGGCTCAACGATAGTATGTTTGCCGCAAACCCGCGCCAGGCAACCCGCTCGAGGAATTATTTCAGTCCCGACATCCATGTGCCGTCTGTTACCCTCAACTGGCAGCTGGCGGACCAGACCCGTCTGAGCCTTGTTACATCGGCGGTACTGGGTAAAAGGAGCAGCGTGATGTACGACAAGCCTACGAACGTGATGGACACGATCAATCTTTCTACCATGAATTATAATAACCGGCAGGTAGACATCGACCGGTTTAATAGTTATACGGCTGAACTGCGGATTTTACAGGATTACCGCCTGGGCCGGCAGACCAGTTCACTCGTCGCCGGTGTGCAGTATATGAACAATGACCTTCATCGTACCCAGCAGGGTAAGGGAACGATCGGGTCTGACTACGACCTCACCCTGGTTGACCCGGTCTGGGGCCGCGACGTTCACCTCAAAACAAGCAATGTTGCCTTTTTTGCAGAAAACAGTTTCCGGCTGACCGATAAGTTATCGGTCAATGCCGGTGGACGTGTGGAGATTGGCGAAACGGATATGAGCGGAACCATTGTGTACTATCCGAATGACTGGATCCCGGTTAAAATGGAGCACCACTTCCCGTTGCTTGGCGTTAGTGTTTCGTACAAGGCAACTGATAGAATTGAACTTTATGGTGGATGGTCACAGGCTTACCATCCGATGCTGTTCAAGGACCTGATCCCTGCTTCCACTTTTGAAAAAGTGGACTCGAATATCCGCGATGCCAGGGGGTATAACGCCGAGGTGGGTACGCGCGGCAGCTTCAGGACTATCCGCTGGGATATAACCGGATTCCTGCTGGGATATGAAAACCGTTTCGGTACTTTATCAGGAACGGATAACAATGGTGCATTTTATACCTATCGCACCAATATCGGGAACTCACTTACGAAAGGCCTCGAAGTGTTTGTTCAGGGCGACTGGTTATTGGGGAAAAAAGCAGGTATATCCGTGTACACGTCCACTGCATTTACCGAAGCGAGGTACACCGATGCCGCTGTTAAATCGGGCAATGACAACATCAGCATCCGTGGTAACCGGGTCGAAAGTTCGCCCGCCCTGATCACCCGCAACGGGGTGAGCCTTCGCTACCACAAGTTTGTGCTGGGTGCCCTGTACAGTTATACGTCAAAAAGTTTTGCAGACGCGCTGAATACGGTGGTGCCTCCCCGTGCTACCGGGGCAACGGGTGTGGTACCTTCTTATGGCCTGCTCGATCTGAATGCGTCGTTCCGGTTTACGTCCAGCCTGGAAGTCCGGCTCAACGTGGGTAATATCACGGATAAACAATATTTTACCAAACGTCCTACATTCTATCCCGGTCCGGGAATCTGGCCATCGGAAGGCCGCAATGGCACCATGACGCTGGTGGTGCGCCTCTGATGGAAACGTAATGGCTGAGCCGGTTGCGCGGCATAACGGTATAAGTTTTATATTGTGTACACAGAACGCCATTAAACGATTCCCTTTCCATGCAGCAGAGTACATTAAAAAAGTTGTCGGAAGTCCTTGGCCTGAGTATTTCGACGGTTTCCCGCGCACTGAAAGACCACCCGGACATTTCGGACAGCACCAAATCCAAGGTGCGTGAACTTGCCGAGCTGATGGAGTATGAACCTAACGGGAATGCGGTGCAGCTGCGCACCAGGCAGAGCAATGTGCTTGGCATCCTGGTGCCGGTCATCAATAATTTTTTTTACGATTCCTTTATTGCTTCGGTCGAGGAGGAGGCCCGCCAGCATGGGTATTCGATCCTGATTATGCAGTCGCGCGACAGCCTGCAGCTGGAAACATCCAGCCTCCATCTTTTCCGGAAAAAAATGGTGATGGGGTTGTTTGCTTCTATTTCAACCGAGATAGAGGATATGGCACCGTTCCAG
The DNA here is from genome assembly GCA_004173255.1 of Chitinophagaceae bacterium. Lineage (GTDB taxonomy): Bacteria > Bacteroidota > Bacteroidia > Chitinophagales > Chitinophagaceae > JBEVJC01. Next base: position 10,151 of record SDZZ01000023.1, read on the forward strand.
AAGCTGAGGGAAATGGAGGTGCCCCTTGTTTTCTTTGATCGTGTACCCGACCAGGCCGGATTGATCAAGGTTTGTATGGCCGACGAATTGTCGGCGGCAATTGCTGCGGAAGCCATAATTGCCAAGGGTAAAAAAACCGTGCTTGGCCTGTTCGGCCATCCGCATCTCAGTTTGTCCCGAAAGCGGGTCAATTCATTCCGTGAAACTTTCCGTAGCAAATCGCCCGAAACTATCCTTGACATTGACTACCCGGAAAACATTGAAGAGTCAAAGAAGTGTGCCTTGAAATGGCTGGCTGGTGTAAGGAAGTACGATGTTATTTTTTGCATGGGTGACCTGATCCTGATCGGGGTAATGCATGCGGTGCATGAACTGAAACTGAGAATCCCGGAAGATATCGCCATCATCGGTATCAGTAACGGGCTGATCCCGACATTTTACAATCCGACCATTACTTATGTTGAGACAAGCGGATATAAACTCGGGAAACTTGCATTCACGCAGATGCTTGCGTGCATCCGCGGCGAACAGGTGGAAGAGGAAGTGTATGTGGAGTCCATGCTGGTAGAGGGCGGTTCGTTGTAGATGGTTCCACCATGACAAGGCTGTCATCCCGGATGGTTGTCATCCTGAAAGGATCTCATCAGATGGTTCCACCATGACAAGGATCACATCGGAACGGTTGTCATCCTGGAAGGATGTCATCAGATGGTTCCACCATGACAAAATTTATATCGAACATTTATATACAAACGCCTGCCATGTCAAATTTCCGGATCAAAGCATCCCTGTTCCTAAACTATTTTGTTTTTGCGATCCTGCTCAACAGCGTCGGGACTGTCATACTCCAGATCCAGGGGAATTTTGATATCAGCAAACCCACTGCTTCAATCCTTGAAGCATTCAAGGATTTCAGTATTGCCATTGCATCTTTCCTGGTTGCATCCTATGTGGTACGCATCGGGTACAAACGGACCATGCTGATAGCACTGGCACTTGTTACGTTTGTGTGCCTCCTGATGCCATCACTGCCCAGCTTCCTGATGACGAAAGTACTGTTCGCCACCGTCGGTGTCAGTTTCGCCATGATCAAGGTGACTGTTTTCTCGACAATTGCGCTGGTAACGCGCGACCAGAAAGAGCACCTGAGCCTGATGAATTTCCTTGAGTCATTTTTTATGGTGGGCATCATGACGGGCTATTTTATTTTCGGTGCATTTGTAGATAATAACGACGCAAAATCGACTGCCTGGTTTAATGTTTATTATATCCTGGCTGGTATATCGTTCCTCGCCTTCCTGCTGTTGCTTACCACACCGCTCGACGAATCGTCGGTTAAAAAACCGGAGCGCACTGAATCGCCCGCAACTGATTTTATCGCCATGTTCAAACTGCTGGTGTTACCCCTGGTGCTGGTATTTATCATCAGTGCATTTTTCTATGTACTGATTGAGCAAAGTATCATGAGCTGGCTGCCGACATTCAACAAGGATGTACTTCGCCTTTCAACCAGCCTGAGTGTGCAGATGGCCAGTATCCTTTCTGCTTCCTTTGCCCTTGGCCGTTTCCTTGCCGGCATCCTGCTGCGGAAGCTGAACTGGCTGCTGGTACTGGTTGGTTGCCTTGTATGTGCGGCTGCACTGGTATTTGTTACGGTGCCGCTGACGCGCAACATCGGTAACGTGTCCATCAACACCCTGGCCGACGTACCGCTGGTAGCCTACGCTTTCCCGCTGATTGGTCTGTTCCTTGCACCTGTTTACCCCGCCATCAACTCGATCATTCTAAGTAACCTGCCCAAACATAAACACAGCTCGATGTCGGGCCTGATCGTTTTATTCTCCGCATTGGGAGGCACCACGGGGTCTATCATAACTGGCCATATATTTGGAGCGTACGGGGGACAGACCGCCTTCTATTTTTCGCTCGCGCCAATGGCTGTGCTGGTGGGTACATTGTTCCTTTTCCAGCGATTGCAGAAAGCAACCGGCCAGGCGGCTGCCATTGAACTAAAAGGAGGGCATTAATGATGGATCATTACGAACAATACCAGCTTTTTCGCGACGTGCAGATGGAAAAAATATTCCCTGACGGAAAAACATTTGTCGACTGCCACGCTAAACAACCAATGGAAACGCTGGACAAATTATACCTGGCTGAGAAAGACCGGGCTGGCTTTTCCCTGGAAGAATTTGTGCGTGATCATTTTATAGTGCCGGTTCCCATGCAGCAGGATTATGTACTGAAGGAAGGCAGCACCGTACGTGAACATATTGAAGCACTGTGGGCTAAACTGGTGCGGCCGGGCATCCAGGGTGCCGGTTCAAAAATTGCATTACCATATACGTATGTGGTTCCTGGCGGACGTTTTGGAGAAATGTATTACTGGGATACTTATTTTACCATGCTGGGGTTGCAGGTTTCCCGTCGCACCGATGTGCTGCAGGGAATCATTGATAATTTTTCCCACCTGATCGATACCATTGGATATATTCCCAATGGCACGCGTGATTATTTTATCGGACGGTCACAGCCTCCCTATTACTCACTGATGCTGCGCCTGCTTGCTGAAGAAAACGGGGAAGAGGTGCTGGTAAAATACCTGCCGCAACTGGAAAAGGAATATCTGTTCTGGATGAAAGGCGTGAAAGAACTGACGCCAACCCAGGCCGCATCCCTTCATGTAGTGCGGATGAAGGGAGGGGAGTTGCTGAACCGTTACTGGGATGAAAATGAAACACCGCGACCGGAATCTTACCGCGAGGATGTGGAGATGGCCGACGGTCTTGCCGGTCAGAACGAAGCGGATAAGAGATTACTCTATCGCAACCTCCGCGCGGGTGCTGAATCCGGATGGGATTTCAGCAGCCGCTGGTTTGATGACGTTTCATCATTTAATACAATCAGGACTGTCGACATTATACCAGTTGATCTCAACTGCCTGCTGTGGCACCTGGAACAGACGCTTTCCGATGCCTATAGCCTGGCAGGTAACGTGCAGGAAAAGGCCCGGTATGAGTTGCTCGCCCTCAACCGCAAGTCGGCCATTGACCGTTACCTGTGGGATGAGCTGAAGGGTTTTTATTTTGATTATGATATAGTGAAGAAGTATTCAACCGGCCAGTTTACTATTGCTGCGGCCACGCCGTTGTTTTTCGGATTGTCTTCGGGCGAACAGGCCAGGCTGGTGTCGATGGTCATTGAAGAACAGTTCCTGGTGGCAGGAGGTTTATTGACCACATTACATGAAACAGGCCAGCAGTGGGATGCCCCTAACGGTTGGGCGCCGTTGCAATGGATTGCCATCCGCGGCCTGGAAAAATATGGGTTTAATGCACTGTCGGGCACCATTGCCCGGCGCTGGGTAAAACTGAATACGGAGGTATTTGAACGCACAGGCAAACTGATGGAGAAATATAACGTGGTTGATGCCGGGCTGGATGCGGGTGGCGGCGAGTATGAGGGGCAGGATGGATTTGGCTGGACAAACGGAGTGTTGTTGAAATTATTGGAAACGTATCCCGTCAACTCATTGCCGGCTGGTGATCCAGGATAAACCGGATCAACTCTTCCAGTGAAAGATCGATTCGTGAAACCGCATCGTTGATATCATCCCGGCTTACCTGTGCCGCAAAAGAGGGCGTCTTCAGGCGTTTAAGTACACTTTTCAATTCAAGACCGGTGTATTTATCGGGGCGGATCAGTGCGGCGGCGTGGATGAGTCCGGACAACTCGTCAAACGCATAGATCATTTTATCCATTGAACTTACCGGCTCCACACCGAAGTAGCGCGGACCGTGTGACGCGATGCAATGCAGTACATCCGGATCCACGTTGCGATTTTCCAGTTCTTCGATAATTTTTTTACAATGCTGTTCCGGATATTTTTCCCAGTCTGCATCGTGCAGCAGTCCGGCCAGCTCCCAGGCCCAGGCAGTTTGTTCACTGGCCCCTTCTTTTTCGCGCGCCCAGGCGCCCATCAGTCCGCCCACCTGTTTCATATGCAATTGCAGTCGTTCGTTGGGCACCCAGTCGGTCAGGAGTGCCATTGCTTCTTCGCGGCTGATCAGTTTTCCTTTGTTGGCCGGGTTCCCGAAAACAGAACGGCCGAGGTCGTGTGTTAGCATAGTTATATATGTTGCTTCGAAACAGGATTTATAAGGATGATGCGCGAACTGTCGCTGGGAGCCTTGTCCCGCGCGGGTTTCAAAACATATGCAAAATACTGGTAATCATAACAATTCGTAAATCTACTATAAAAATATCTGTCATTTTTACGAAAATAGGTAACGGAAAACTTGCATCTGCCGTATGTGCATACTACTTTGGTCTCTCCAACTCCCCAACCCTACGAAAGCGACGTTAATCCGACTGTGAAGCGGCCTCAAACCGGGAACCTTTCCCGCCTGCCTGTCTGCACTCCTCGTCCGCATGCTTTTCTGGGTTCATAGAACTTGAAATACTACCAAGGTCCAATGAACAGCCCGTACCAAAACAGAAAACATGAAAACAATCTTTACACACAAAAGGACAAGGGCCTGCGCACTGGTAGTTGCGTCATTTTTTGCACTGAGCACATCGTTCAGCCAGTCGGCCCAGGGCATCACCCAATCACACGAAAGCAATGACGATGACAGCAATGTGCTGAAGTCTGGCCTGGTATTCATTGATCCCGAACTCAAATCAGGAGCTGACCTGCAGAAAGGTGCCGTGTACCTTTTCCGTAAGGTGTCGGCCGACCTCGATGCAACCGTCACTATCGAAGACCTGGTGAATGGCGCAAGGGTTAACAAAATTGACGATAACGGGGGTGGCGTGGGTTACCGTGATGCCTTCCAACCCGAGGTGAAGTCAGGCGGCGTGATCGGACGTTCATACGCCCAGTTCCGCGTGCAGTTTTATCGCACCGGTACTGAATCCATCCAGAAAGTACAGAGCCTTTCTGCCACCGCGCTCGACATCGATGGCAACCTCCATGTGAAGGAGTTTGCCGACATCGAACTCGGTGATGGGGCGAAGGCACAATATAAAGGAAGCGGCCTGCTCGATATTTCACTGCTGAACCTGCTGCTGGGTAAGTTCCGGGCGGATAATCTCCTGGGGGTTGAGCGCGACGGCATCGACACGCTTGCTTTCGGTAATATGTACACCGCTTCAAACGACGATGTCTCCGGGTTTGTGATCCGTTATGGAACAACTACCACGGTACCGAGCAACTCCTCGCGGCAGTTCAGTATGTATATGAAGGGGTTTGCTTATCCGGACCAGGTCACACTTCCGTTGGGCCTCACCGCGTTTACTGCAGAGTTGCACAACACGCAGGTTGACCTGAAATGGACCAGCAGCTGGGAACGCAATGTGTCTTACTTTATAGTGGAAAGAAGTCAGGATGGCAAGGAGTATAAAGATGCAGGACTGGTATTTGCCAACGGCAGCATCAATGCTGCGATGGATTACCGGTTTACCGACGCGGCTGCCACTTCCGGTAAAAGCAATACTTTATATTACCGTCTCCGCGCAGTGGATGGCGACCAGAAGGTGCAGTACTCGAATGTGCGGATCATCCATCTTGCTCCCAAGGGCCAGGCGCAGCTGAAAATACTGACCTATCCCAATCCCGTCACCTCACAACTGGTGGTTACCATTCCTGACCAGTGGCAGGGTAAGAAGGTGGATTACGAGGTGCTGAATGCGTCGGGCCAGCTGGCCCTGAGGAGCCAGTCGGGCTCGGCCAGCCAGAGTGAAACGATCAGCGTTGGCAACCTGCCTGCAGGCCTGTATGTGATACGTGTCAGTTGTGATGGCGAAACAGGGCAGCAAAAACTGGTGAAAAGGTAAACGGCGGGGGAACAAAGCTTTTAAAGGAAGCGCTGTTGCTGCAAACCCGGAAATCATATTATAAGATTGTTTGGTAAGTGTAAGGCCGGATCATGGGATCCGGCTTTTTTGTTGCAGCTCTGGCCCGCTGCCTCCATGTAGCTTCTGCCCTTTGGAACCCGATGGGGTATCGGGTCGCCGGTAAGACCCTTGCTTTCTAACCTCCCCCGACCCGTTTCGCGGGGCCGATTTCGCCCGATCCATGGGGCCGGAAGCCCTGTTTTGCAGCGGTCCAAGCAACCCATTGAAAAAAGACAGCAAAATTTTTATTGTAAATCAGTCAGTTGTAAGCCTTGCTGTGAAAATTTCCCTGCCACAATGCTGTTTGGCTGGCCTCTCTCCCTTATCTTTGCACCCCATTTAAAAACAGTCACCGGGATAGCGGTGGCGACAAAAAAAACAAAATGAGCAAATTACATTTCACTACGAAACATGCGAACGAGGCTACCGTACAACGTACCTGGTATGTTGTTGATGGTACTAATCAAACCGTTGGACGTATGTGTGCCCGTATCGCTGCGGTACTTCGCGGAAAGAACAAGGCATACTATACCCCACACGTTGACACTGGTGATTACATCATTGTCATCAATGCAGAAAAAGTTGTCCTGACTGGTAACAAGATCGAACAGAAGATCTACGACCACTTCACCGGTTATCCTGGTGGACGCAAGGAAGAAACTGCGAGCAATCTCCAGAAACGCCGTCCTGAAGTACTGATCGAAAGGGCTGTGAAAGGGATGTTGCCAAAGAATCGCCTTGGTCGCAAGATGTACAAAAAATTATTCGTGTACCAGGGAGCCGAGCATCCGCATACCGCTCAGCAACCTAAGGAACTGAAATTCTAATTACCGAAACAGGCAATGGGTTCGCCCGCTGCTCAAACTCAAAAATTTCAAATTAGTATAAATGGAAAAGCAAACAAACGGTGTTGGTCGTCGTAAGGAAGCCGTGACACGCGTTTTCGTTTCCAAAGGAGACGGAACCATCACAGTAAACGACAAGGACTACAGAAAATATTTTTCATTGGTTTACCTCCAGAACCAGGTTGAACGTCCGTTCAAGACTGTTGAAGCCACTGGTAAATACAATGTAAAGATCAACGCAACCGGTGGTGGGGTAAAAGGCCAGGCTGAAGCAGCCATGCTCGGTATCTCCCGTGTACTGGTTGAACTGAACCCTGAGTACCGCCCGGCCCTCAAAGCTGCTGGCTTATTGAAAAGGGATCCGCGTTCTGTTGAGCGTAAGAAATTCGGTCACAAGAAAGCACGTCGCAGCTTCCAGTTCAGCAAACGTTAATTGGATACTGTTTCAAATTTTCAAAATATCATTTCGGGCTTGTTCCCGGGATCACTTTTAATAAATCGTATAAATGGAAAATAATACATCCTTACAACAGCAGCTTCTCGAGGCAGGTGTTCACTTCGGTCACCTGAAGAAGAAGTGGAATCCCAAGATGTTGCCTTACATCTTTGCTGAGAAGAAAGGTATCCACATCATCGACCTCAACAAAACTGTTGAGTGCCTGCAGGAAACTGCAGCTGCTATGAAGCAGATCGCACGCAGCGGAAAGAAGATCCTTTTCGTTGGTACCAAGAAGCAGGCTAAGGATATTGTAAAGGAATCTGCACAGCGTGTGAACATGCCATTTGTAACCGAACGCTGGTTAGGTGGTATGCTGACCAACTTCAACACGGTTCGTAAGAGCGTGAAGAAAATGCAGAGCATCGAAAAAATGCTGGGTGATGGTTCATTCGACAGCATTACCAAAAAAGAACGTCTTACCCTGAGCCGCGACCGCGACAAAATGGACAAAGTACTTGGTGGTATCGCCCAGCTGGGTCGTGTTCCTGCCGCTTTGTTCCTGGTTGATATTGGTCACGAGCATATTGCCCTGGCAGAATCAAAACGCCTTGGCATCTCTACTTTCGGTGTGGTTGATACCAACTGCGATCCGAATAAAGTAGACTTCGCTATCCCTGCCAATGACGATGCGACCAAATCAATCGCAATCATTGTTAACTACCTGACTGCAGCAATCGCTGAAGGCCTGGCAGAAAGACAAGCTGCGAAGGAAGAGGATACAGATGAGTCAGCAGATGATGACAACTCAAAAAGGGCAGCACGTCTTGAAGCTGAAGCTCAGGCTGAAGGCGGACGTGGTGGTCGTGGACGTGGTCCCGGCGGTCCTGGTGGTCCAGGTGCGGGTGGTCCCGGCGGTCCCCGTCGTCGCTCTGCAGGTGGCCCCGGTGGCGGAGCCAACCGTGGTGGTGGCAGGAGATAATTATTCCTTAACGGCCAGCCTGGATGGTGAGTTGTAAAACTACCGACCTTGTGAAGCCGGTTTGGGAGACAGGATCTTAATTTGTTTAATTTCAAAAACATTGGAATATGAGCACCGTAACTATCAGTGCACAGGATATCAATAAGCTCCGCCAGGCAACTGGTGCGGGTATGCTGGATTGCCGCAAGGCTCTCACAGAAACAAACGGCGATTTCGAAGCGGCGATCGACTGGTTGCGTAAGCACGGCCAGAAGGTAGCGGCTAAAAGAAGCGACCGTGAGGCGAAAGAAGGCGTGGTAATCGCAAAAACAACTGCTGATAAAAAATCAGGTGTGGTGGTATGCGTAAGCTGCGAAACTGACTTCGTGTCAAATAACACAGATTTTATCGCCCTGGTACAAAGCATCGCTGATGTGGCGATCGCTGAAAAGATCACGACCATGGACGAACTGAACAATGCGGTCATCAACGGTTCGAAGGTTTCTGACCTGATTAACGATAAACTCGCTGCAATCGGTGAGAAAATCGGAATCACCCGTTTTGAAACTGTAAGCGCCCCTTATGTTGCGTCTTACATCCACGGTGCAAACCGTATCGGCGTTCTTGTTGGACTGAGCGCTGAATCACCTGAAGTAGGTAAGGACGTTGCAATGCAGATTGCGGCCCTGAACCCTGTGGCGGTTGATGCTTCAAGCGTACCGGCTGATGTAGTTGCCCGTGAAAAGGCAATTATTGTAGACGTGATGAAAGAAGATCCGAAAATGGCTGGCAAACCGGATGACATGATCTCCAAGATCGCTGAAGGTAAACTCGGTGCGTTCTTCAAGGAACAAACCCTGACTGCACAGGCATTCGTAAAGGATCCAGGTAAAACTGTTGCCGACTACCTGAAAGAATCAGGTAACGTAACGGTTACTGAGTTCAAACGTGTAGCTGTAGGTTAATATAGCTTGTTAATATTGTTGAAGTCCTGCCTTGAAAAAGGCGGGACTTTTTTTGCCTTGCTTTCGATCCGACTTTGTCATTCCGTAGGAATCTGAGTTGCTTTCCTACGGACTTTGTCATTCCGTAGGAATCCGACTTGCCACTTACTATATTTGGAAAACCTCCGCCTGCTTGACACAATCAACTTTAAAGAAAATCACCGGACTGTACCTCGCCCTTGCCGGAGTAATTTTCCTTGGGTTTTATTATTACTCCCTGGGACTGGTTGGTCTGATCAGTACCCTCCTGCCTTCCATTATTGCTACAATGGTGTATGCTTTTTACATCATTACTGGGTGGCGGTGCTGTTTTCACGAACGCTCCCTGTTAAACGACAGGCTACTCATGTTTGCGCTGGTATTCCAGTCTATCCAGCTTTCTGCGTTTGGGTTCATCTTTGCAAATTTCTACGGACCTGTTTGGTGCTTCGGGATAGATAGCCACTCATCATCATTAATCACCAGCTGGTTCCGGCCTTTTGCTGTGGGTTATTCCAATGGATTCAGAGGCTCTGCCGACGAGCAGGTTCTTCTCCTCAACATATTACCTGTGATTGCCCTTATCGCGCTGGGGGTATGGAAAAAGTAAAAAGCCGCCCCATGAATGGGACGGCTAAGGCATCAACCTACAACATGAGAAAGTTAATGGTAGTTATGAATTAGTTATGAGGTTGATGCGGGATCGAATGGGTATGGGGTTTTTTAAGCTGGTATCAATTACCGGAAAACAGGTCGCTTAAATTAAACTGGGCGCCAATGGAAATCCGGAAGGTAGTCACATCCGGTTCGTCCGTTGTTTTTGAACTGTTGATGGACAGATCCGACTTTTTACCCACAGTAAATATTCCGTGGGCAAACAGGGCGAAAGATGGTTTCACAAAATAGTTCAGGCCGCCACCCACATGCGGTGTGCCACCGGAAAATTTCACATCCACATAGTCCTGGCCAAAGATGATTTGTTTCACTGTACCAGTCCTTGAACTATAGCCACCTTCTACAAACGGACGGATATTACTTACCGTACCGGCCAGGTTGAAACGGACACCAAAATCAATATGTGTCATGCTGAATGATTTGGCATCCACATCACCTGTGCCCATCGAAGTGAAATCGGCCGCAATGTATGGTTCAATTAATTGGGTAACTCCATACCCCACGCGTAACCCGCCCCCGAAGCCACTTCCTGCATTCTTGTCGAGGTATTCAAAATAATTGGAAGACCATCCAAGGGTATGTACACCCGCGCCCACATTGAGGCCTTTCGTGTTTGAACGGACTTTAAGCTGGGCATTGGCTACAGCCGAAAGCAAGACGAAGACGATGAATAATGTTTTTTTCATGTTGTTGTGTTTTAAAATTTAGTAGTTGATGATGGTGCCTGTGAAAATTTTTGTTGTTTGGTATTTGTTCCAGTTGTCCCTCGTCAGTCGAGACGATCACTGATAATTAATAGCTGATAACTGTTCCTTTTTTCAGGTAAGCAGAATAACTCCTGTTACTGATCATTTCGTTGGTCCGGCCACTGAGCTCCACTTCCTGCAATGGCAGCCGCTGCCCGTTGACTCCGTTTACACTTTGCAGTACAACCGTGATCTTTTTGTTGCCCACATTTTTAATCCGACCATTCGCTGTTGATCCCTTCTCTATAATGACCTGCCCCTGGTACATGACCGCACTGGTAACTGAAAAGCTCAACGACTGCCCAGTCTGCGAATTTTCGCTGAGCGCATCACGCAGGTAAAGGGAAATCTCCATTTTTGA
>SDZZ01000024.1 GCA_004173255.1 Chitinophagaceae bacterium
ATCAATAATATTTAATAATAATGTTAGTTGCGTGCGGGTTTGTAATACTTCATCGCTTCGGGCATATATTTTTCCAATTGTGCGATTCGGTTTCCTTCCGCCGGGTGTGTGCTCAGGAATTCCGGTGGCTTCTGGCCGTTGGATGCTTTTTCCATTCTTTGCCACAAAGCAATGGCTTCCTGCGGGTTGTATCCTGCCATTGCCGCCCAGATGAGACCGTAATGATCTGCTTCCAGTTCATGTTTCCGTGAAAAGGGCAACAGCACCCCTACCTGCGAACCTACCCCGAACGCACCGAGGAACAGGCTCTGGGTAGCGGCGGGTTTGTTGGCCAGGGCCACCTGCAATCCGGCCTGAAGGGCTTCCGCACCCATCGATTGGCTCATCCGTTCGTTACCATGGTTAAAAATGGCGTGCGAAACCTCATGACCCATCACCGCAGCAAGTGCTGCTTCGTTCTGGGTAATCGGAAGCAGGCCGGTATACACTACAATCTTACCACCCGGCATACACCAGGCATTCACATCGTTGCTCTGTACCAGTTTGTATTCCCACTGGTAACCTGCCAGCTGGTCCGACAGTCCTTTGGATGCATAATAGTCTGTCACCGCCTTGGTGATCCGTTGCCCCACCCTTGTAACCATCTCCGCATCACGGCTGCCAGAGGCCGACACCACTTTGTTCTCGGTAAGGAATTGCTGGTATTGCGTTACGGCCATAGACTGCAGCTGCGACTCAGGAAGCAATTTCAGCTGGCTCCTTCCGGTGACGGCGTTGCTTGAACAGGCAACCAGTCCGCCGGCAATTAAAAAGACCGATAAGATTTTTGAGATCATTTGAATATGTTTTAGATAAAAAACCAATCATTGTACCAAACTGGACGGGTACAGGGTTTTGCCACGGGGCAAACCGGTCGTGAAGTTACACCGAATCAAACCGGTGTGAAAAATAAATGGTAATAAAGTCTTATTCGTTGGAGAATCCGCCACCAGCATTACGCCTGCGCTGACGCCGGCGGTCGCGGTGCTTCAGGATCGGGACTTTGCTTTCGCTGCCGCGAAGAAGCCGTCCGATGTTTTTCTGGTGGGTAAGTATTACCATCAGGGCCACGGCGATGGCAAACACCCGGTAAATATGATTGTCCATATTGAAGATCACCAGGATAAAGATCGGGAAGGCCACACTGGCCAGTATTGAACTGAGTGATACAAAACGCGTAAGGAAGAGCACCAGCAGGAATACACCGGAGCAACCCAGTGCCGACCAGGGGGAGATACCCACTACCAGCCCGAACAATGTAGCGACACCCTTGCCTCCTCGAAAGTCGGCCCATATGGGGAAAATATGCCCAACAACGGCCGCCAGTCCCAATCCTATCTGGAGGTTGGTAAACTGGATCTCGTTGCTCATGTAGTCAGGGAAAAGAAGGGAAAGTTTGACCGCCAGCATACCCTTCAGCATATCAGTCAGCATCACCACGGTACCCCATTTTGGGCCCAGTACGCGGAACGTATTGGTAGCACCGGCATTGCCGCTACCATATTCCCGGATGTCGATGTCAAAAAAGTACCGGCTGACCCACACGGATGTTGGTACACTTCCGATAAGGTAAGCCAGGACGATCATCAATAGTTCGTTCATAGAACCCTGGTTGAAGCCTGCCTGACGATAGACAGGGCATTACGAAAATACATAAAAAATGTGTTAAGCGGTAACAATAATTTAATACCGGTTTCCACTTTTTATACAGTTGACAACTTCAGGCACAGCCAGTTAGACCGGATTACCTTCCCTTCTGCCTGCAGGCCTGCAGCCGTTGCTGCCGCCATGATATCGCCCTCATCTTCGGCCAGTAAACCACTCAGTAACACGATGCCTGATGGCGCCAGCTGGCTGCGCAGGCTACGGAGATTTGCCAGGATCACATTCTTGTTGATATTGGCCAGTATTACCTCGTACGTTGCGTCGCCTGTGGCATCATCTGCCAGTAAAAGCGTAATACCACTGATATTATTGCGTTGGAAATTTTCCGCTGCGTTTTCTATGCTCCATGAATCGTTATCGATTGCTGTAACGGCGGCGGCTCCCAGTTTTGCCGCAAGTATGGCCAGCACTCCCGTTCCCGTTCCAAAATCGAACACCCGTTTCCCGCTGAAGCTGATGCCGCGCATCTGGCTGATCATGGACCAAGTGGTCGCATGATGGCCCGTGCCGAAACTCATCTTCGGGGTAATCACGATATCATGCTCCACTCCCACCGGTGCTTCGTGGAAGTGTGCCCTGAGTGAAACAAAATCATCTACCGTGACGGGTTCGAAGTTTGATTCCCACAGGCTGTTCCAGTTGCGGTCATCTACAAAAGAACTTTGTACGGTACTGCCCGTGTCGCTGGCAACCTGCCGTACAATGTCGTCATTACCCGTTGCTTCCTCGAAGTAAACGGTGAGTGACCCCTCGTTTTCTTCAATGCCCACATGGTCATGGACGGACAACAATGCAGAAATGATCTCCGATTGGGCATTGTCTGCTGTACTGAATATATATTGCTGGTATCGTTTCATTGGTTTGCTGTTGATGGCGTCACGCGCATGGTATACACCGGGTCATGGGAAGGAGGACTGCAATGGCTCACTGCAATGCAGCCGTAACCATGCCGGGTCGGGGTAAAAAAAAACCCTGGAAAATTTTCCAGGGTTTGTATGTCGTTTGGATTAACCTTCCTGCTGGTCTCCTTCCGGAGCCTGGTTCCTTTCACGGTCGGCACCTGGTGCACCACCGTTATTGTCGCCGTTGTCGCGCGGTGCGCGCTCCACCCTTGGTCCACGATCGTCGCGACGGGGTCCACGGTCATCACGGCGAGGGCCGCGATCATCACGGTAACCACCACGGTCACCGCCACCCCTTGGTCCACGGTCATCACGACGCGGGCCGCGATCACCACGATCACCACCACGGTCATCATTATCTTCCATTCCTTCCGGTTTAGGGATAAGGATCTTGCGTGACAGTTTGAACTTGCCGGTCTTCGGATCTGTTCCGATCAGTTTCACTTTGAAAGTATCGCCTTCATGAACGATGCCTTCCAGTGTTTCGAGACGCTTGTGGCTGATCTCGCTGATATGGACCAGCCCCTGTTTGCCAGGCATGAACTCCACGAAGGCACCGAATGGCATAATAGTCTTCACTACTGAATCATACACATCACCAACATTCGGAACAGCAGTGATACCCTTGATCCAGGCCATAGCCCTTTCCACACCTTCTTTCTCCACACCAAAGATGCTTACTTCACCCTGGTTGTTGATTTCTTCAATATTGATGGTAGTACCTGTTTCACGCTGCATTTCCTGGATAACCTTACCACCTGGCCCGATTACCGCACCAATGAACTCACGGTCGATAACGATCTTCACCATGCGTGGAGCATGTGCCTTCACCTCAGCCCTTGCTTCGGGCATGCACTGGTACATTGCATCGAGGATATGTAAACGTCCGCGGCGGGCCTGGTCAAGCGCCTGCTGCATTACTTCCATCTTCAGTCCGTCTACCTTGATGTCCATCTGTACACCGGTGATACCATCACGGGTACCGGTAACCTTGAAGTCCATATCACCAAGGTGATCTTCATCACCCAGGATATCGGTCAGTACGGCAAATTTGTCACCCTTGGTGATCAGTCCCATTGCCACACCCGATACGTGTTTGGGGAAAGGAACACCGGCATCCATCAGTGCAAGTGAACCCGCACACACAGTTGCCATGGACGACGAACCATTTGATTCCAGGATATCACTCACCACACGGACGGTATAAGCGAAATCGCCGGTTGGCATCATTTGTTTGAGTGAACGCATGGCGAGGTTACCATGACCAACTTCGCGACGGCTCTGGCCACGCATCATTTTAACCTCACCGGTTGAAAACGGAGGGAAATTGTAATGCAGGAAGAACTTGGAGTCGTAAGAGGCGGCAGCGCTTTCAACGAGTAACTCATCTAAAGCAGTACCGAAGGTAACTGTAGTAAGGGATTGTGTTTCACCACGTGTGAACAAGGCTGCACCATGTGGTGAAGGCAGTACATCCACTTCCATATCGAGTGGACGGACATCTTCGAGGCCACGGCCATCGAGACGTACACGCTCATCGAGAATCATATCACGAACCACGTAGTATTGCAGGTCGCTATAATAAGTTGAGGCCAGTTTCTTGGTCTGGTCGGGCAGTGACTCGCCTTCCGGTACTTCGGATTTGAGGTAGGTCATCAGCTCTTCCTTAATGGCTGCGAAACGATCGCTGCGCTCATGTTTGGGAAGTGCTGCTTTCGCTACTTCGTATACTTTCTGTTTGGCAAATGCGGTAACTTTTTCTTCCAGTGCAGGGTCGGTAGCGGGTTTTGTATAGTCCCTTTTACCTTTAACCCCTTTCAGGTCGCGAAGCTCCTGCTGCGCTTTGATCTGGATGCGGATGGCATCATGGGCCACCTGTAATACCTGTACCAGGTCAGCTTCACTGCATTCCTTTGCTTCCCCTTCCACCATCATCAGGTTCTTCTCGGTAGCAGCCACCAGGAATTCGAAGTCTGATTCTGCGAGTTCACTGCGGGTTGGGTTGATGATCAGTTCACCGTTGACCTTTCCTACACGTACTTCAGAAATTACTTCCTTGATCGGGATGTCCGACACAGCCAGTGCGGCTGAGGCGGCCAGACAGGCGAGCGCATCGGGCATGATATCCGCATCGCTGGAAATGAGCGAGATCAGCACCTGTACTTCGCACAGGTAATCATCGGGGAATAATGGACGCAGCGCGCGGTCGATCAGGCGGCTGGTAAGGATTTCGTAATCGTTGAGGCGGGCTTCCCTTTTGAAGAATGATCCCGGGATACGGCCTGCAGACGCAAACTTTTCCTGGTAATCAACGGTCAGGGGGAAAAAGCTCTGCCCTTCTTTGGGCTCTTTGTTTGCTACCACGGTAGCGAGGATCATGCAATTACCAATGGATACCGTAACGGCTCCGTCGGCCTGACGGGCAAGGCGACCGGTTTCGATAGTCACCATACGTCCACCACCTATATCGAAGGTTTTGCGAATGGGTTGTTGTAACATAATTTTTCAGGTTTGGGTCCGGGGAATGACAAGCAGCACCCCGGATTTTATTGTGAGTATTAACCCGATAAAAACAGTTATTCCCAACATTTATTAAAAGTTGGGAATAATCGTTTATATAGTTCAAGCTTTTCGGATCGCTGAACCTCAGAAATAAAGGACTTTCCCATGAGTGGCACAAGGCCAGCCATGATTACTTCCTTAATCCGAGAGTCTGGATCAACTGGCGATAGCCGGTCAGGTTTGTCTTTTGCAGGTAGTTCAGTAACGATTTACGGTTACCAACCAGTTTAATCAAACCACGGTTGCTGGAGAAATCTTTTTTGTTTTGCTGAATGTGTCCGCTGATCATAGTGATACGTTCAGTCAGCTGTGCGATCTGGCCTTCGATAGATCCTGTGTTTGTTGCCTTGCCACCGAATTCGGTGAAAATGCTTGCTGTTTTTTCTTTTGTAAGAGGCATCTTTGTTTTTTTTAAGGAGTCATCCGACTTGTTATCCTATTATAATTTTGTGGCGGCAAAGGTAGGTAAACTGCCCCGGATAGCAAAAAAAGCAAGGGTCAAAATCGGAATTTGCCTGCAATTTACCCCTTTTTGACCCACGAGGGCCTAAATTTGGGCCATGGAACTGTCGCAGGACACAAAAAATATACTCGGGCTGCAACTGCCAACCGATCCCCGGTGGGTCGACCTGGCAGAAATTTCCCTTGAAGGCATCCTGACCGACCACGCTTATTGCGAGCAGAAAGCCGCTACCACCTGCATCACCCTGATCCAGCGGTACAGCGATAAGGTGAAACTGGTGCAGGACCTTGCTCCCATTGTGACGGAGGAATGGGGCCACTTCCGGCTGGTGCTCGCCGAACTGCATAAACGGGGTTTGCACCTGGGAAAACAACGAAAGGACCAGTACGTCAATAAACTGATGGAATTCCAGCGCAAAGGCGGGCATTATGATGACCGTTTTCTCGATCACCTGCTGATGATGGCATTGATTGAGGCCCGCAGCTGCGAACGCTTCAAGCGCCTGAGCGAGGGGTTGAACGATGAATACCTCCGGAATTTTTACCGACGTTTTATGGAAAGTGAGGCAGGTCATTACACGCTCTTCCTCGAGCTGGCAGAAACCTACATGGATAAAGAAAAGGTGCGCACCCGCTGGAAGGAATGGCTTCACTATGAAAATGCCGTGATGGCCAGTCAGGAAGTGAGGGGTGACCGCATCCATTAATTAAATAAGAATATGCCAATCCGCAAAGAACAGGGACCATCCTACAAGGGGAAAAACATTATTACCTGCACCCTGGTCAATAGCAGGGGCACCAGTATTGTTGTTACCAATTTTGGAGCAATTATCATGTCGCTGGTTTATCCGATGCGGAATGGCAACAAGGCTGACCTTGTGCTGGGATTTGATAAAGCAGATGATTATCTGTCTCCGGATTACCTTGGGCTAAAAGCCAATCCCTATTTCGGTGCAGTGATCGGACGATATGCCAACCGGATTGCGCGCGGTAAATTTTCCATCGATGGTAACAACTACCAGGTGGACCAGAACCTGCCTCCTGAGCACCTCCATGGCGGACGCGAGGGATTTGATAAAAAAGTCTGGGACCTGCAATTGCTCACCGACACCCCGTTTCCGCAGGCCCGTTTCCAGTATATCAGTGCGGCCGGCGAGGAAGGATACCCTGGCACCCTGGTGGCAGAGGTCCGCTATGAACTGAATGACAATGACGAACTGACCATCGAATACCAGGCCACTACCGATGAGCCTACCCTCTTTAACCCGACCAACCATAGTTACTTTAATCTCGACGGGAAAAACGGCAGCATCAGTGAACACGTGCTGCGTATACCAGCACCGGTGATAATGGAACAGGATGAGTATTATACGCCCACCGGTAACCTGTTGCGGGTGGATGATACGATGTATGATTTCAGGGAACCAAAACGAGTGGGGCGCGACTGGAACCCCTCCTCCGGATATGACCAGAGTTTTGTGGTAGACCCGGATTACCGTTATGCTGCTGCGGAAATTTTCTCACCGGCATCGGGTATCCGTATGGAAGTGTTCTCCACCTGTCCGATGATCCATTTTTACACCGGTTCCGGAATCAAAAACATTAAAGGGAAAAATGGGGAGGTGTATGAAGCATTCGCGGGCTTCAGCCTGGAAACGCAGATCCATCCCAATGGTATCAACCTGTCCAACTTCCCGGACGCAGTGCTGCGCCCCGGCGAAAAATTCAACAGCAAAACCACTTACCGGTTTACACAGGATCCGGATTAAAACAGGTCAGTTCGTAGAACCGGCCAGGCTTCGAGCCAGACTTTTTCGTGACTGATAAACCAGCTTGTTGATTAAGCTCAAAGCCCGCCCGCAATGCCGGGTGCATCACCCAATTTCGTTTGCGGCATCTTTAAAATAACTGATTTCTTCCGCCAGGTCAAGGAACGGAAATTTTGCCTGAAGTTCTTTTGCTTTTTCATGATGCGCCAGCAGGAACTGCCGGTGCGCATTGGTAGCTGGTTGCAGTGCGCGGTGTTTGCGGGCAATCATGAGTTTGCGGACTTCCGACATGATCTTCTGCGACCCGGGATCGATGCAGCTTTCAGAAAACTTTTCCAGAACAAAACCCGTGGCTGCATAATTCGGATGCGCGAAGTCTGTATCGTAAAAGCGATAATCGCGGAGTATATCAATTACCAGTTCATACGCCGGAAAATAAAACAGGTGATCAAATTTGCCGGTCATATGATGCACCGCTTCGATCAGCCTGGCCTTGCTGCGGTTGTTCTCCACTACCCCGTCACGAAGGTGCCTTACGGGACTAACGGTAAATAATATTTTAATCTTCGGATTGAAAATCCGGAGGCGGTAATAACAGGTGTCGAGCAATGTAATGGTTTCACCGATTTCCATCAGGTGTTTGGTAAACCATGTTGCAGGTGCACGATGGCAGTTGGCAACCGGAAGTAATCCGCTGCTGTCGCCGGTGTAGACAGGTTCGGATACCTGGTCCTGCCGCAGCCGGTAAGAAAAAGAAGAGCCAAGGGTAACGATGATCCAGTCGGCCTGCTTCAGGAAGTCATGTGCCCGTTGCCGAGATTCGTTTGCCTGATGGACGGCCTCGTCCAGGCTGATATGTGAGTAACGGGAATGGTGTGCCCAGCTGTTCCATACTTCATTCAGCTCAAAAAAATCCTTCGCTGTAAGTGGTACGTTTTCGATGTAGGAAATAAGGCTGGCGCAAACGCTTGCCGGGTCAAACAGGATTCCGTTCGGGTTCTGCATCACGTCGAATTTCAGCTCCTTCAGGCTGTTGCCGATGTGTTCCGTAAAGCAGGAACCCACCAGTAATATCTTATCAGCATAACTGATCGGTGAAGGGAGCTGCTTAAGGTCGATCGGCGTCATGAATTCCATAGGACAGTTTATTTTATCAGTGCGAAAAAATTTTGTCGGCCATTGCCAGGCTTTTCTGCAATGCATCCTGGTTGATGCCATCTGCCAGGCCTTGCTGTTGCAGCCATCCGATCATGTTTTCCATATCCATGTTTCCAACCAGGTCGTCGCCGGCCATCGGACATCCGCCGATACCTTTCAATGCCCCGTCTATCCGTGTACATCCGGCCCGCACTGCGGCTTCCAGCTTCTGTTGCCAGTTATAGGGTGATGAATGAAGGTGCACCCCGATCTGTACCGAAGGCATCGAACGGATCAGGGTGGAGGTACTTTCAAACACCTGCCCGGGTGTTGCCAGTCCGACCGTATCGGCCAGTGAAATAATTTTCACTCCCAGTTCACCAATCTTTTCAGCCCATCCGGAAACTATTTCGGGTGAATACGGGTCGTTGTACGGATTTCCAAATCCCATCGAAAGATAGACGACCAGTTGTTTGCCGGTCTTTGCGCAGGTAGCAGCAATATCCTGCAGGCGGTTATATGATTCGCTGATCGTAGAGTTGGTATTACGTAGCTGGAATGTTTCGGAAATACTGAAAGGAAAACCAATGAATGTGACCACCTCAAATGCGGCTGCTTCCTTTGCGCCACGGTCGTTGGCAACAATTGCCAGCAGCCTGGTGGAAGAACCGGAAAGATCGATGGCGCTGAACACCTCGGCGGTATCGGCCATCTGCGGAATAGCTTTATGGGACACAAAGCTGCCGGCATCGATTGTATCGAAACCTACATCGAGCAGTGATTGGAGGTAATTTATTTTCTCCGCAGTTGGAATGAAATTTTTCCAGCCCTGCATCGCATCACGCGGGCATTCGATCAGTTTGATTTTCGCTGCCATGCGGCAAATTTAGTGCATTGAATGCAGGCTTTCAGCCGAGTTCGGTCGGGGTAAAGGCAAATGGTAACAGGTCAGCGGCTGTGTTAATGATGAAGACCTCCCCTTCCTGTCCGCCAAGAATGAGCCGGATAGGCCGCCCACCACGACTTTCAGCTTCCTGGAGCGACTGCCGGCACATACCGCAGGGGGAAATGGGGTGGTCACTTTTTACAAAGTCGCCGGCATACGTGATCGCCATGGTATCAATTGCAACACCCGGAAAGAGGGATGCCGCCGTAGCAAGCAAGGAGCGTTCTGCGCAGATGCCCACCGGGTAACTTGCATTTTCCTGGTTGGTTCCGGAAACAACCTGACCGTTCAGCAACCTGGCGGCCGCGCCCACCCTGAATTTTGAATAGGGAGCATAAGCGCCGGCTGTCACTTCCTTTGCCCGTTCGAGTAACGCCGCATCACCGGGTTCCAGTTCGCCGGAGTTATCCAGTACAGTAAAGGTGAATTCAACACGGTTCTGTTTCATACAATCATTTATCGACAAAAATGCCCCTCTTGGAGGGGCATCTAAAGTTAGGTTATTTTATTTCACAATGTTGAAGAGTCGTTTCCATCTTGGACCCTTGTCATAACTGAACCAGATCATCCACGCCTTGCCTACTATGCGGTCTTCCGGTACAAAACCCCAGAAGCGGCTATCCTGCGATCCCTGGCGGTTATCTCCCATCATCCAGTAGTATTCCATCTTGAATGTATAACTGGTAACAGGTTGGCCATTGAGGATAAATTTTCCATCCTTCATATAGAACTCATTGTGTTCGTATACGCGGATGGCACGCTGGTAAATGGAATAGTTTTCAGCAGTGAGCGTTACTGCATCACCTTTTTTCGGTACGATTACCGGTCCATAGTTGTCTACCGCCCAGCGATGTGCTGCCAGTGTATCAAACGGGAAATACGCGTTAGGATCGGGTGACAGGTTGAGGTACGGCTCTATTTTTTCCACCAATCCTGTTTTCATCAGGATGGCCTTTTCATTTTCCGTGAGGTTGATAAGATACGTCGGAGGACCGCCGCCAAGATCCGAGCTTTCTTCCGTTTCGTTAATCAGGATCCCCAGATCGGTCAGGTAGTCCTTTGTCAATGTGATACCGGCTTTCACGGTTACATTGTAATGCCTGTCAGAAAAAGGCGGGAATGGTTGCTGCACATCGTTCAGGAAAAGCACGCCGTTCCTGATTTCCAGTTTGTCACCACCCACTGCAACACAGCGTTTGATATAGTTGTCGGTTTTATCGACGGGGTGAACAACCACGGGCTTCAGCTCTGGGTTGGCCTCTACTGCGCTGCGACCCATCACACGTACCAGTTCTGAATAAGGATGAAGTGATTCGAGCCCGGTTTTGTGCACTACGGTATCCCCTTCCGGGAAATTAAATACAACCACATCGCCTCGTTTTGGTGAGGTTGCAAACCAGCGGATATAGGGAAGCTGGATCAGCGTGCTGTATGATTTACCATTGGTAACCGGCAGGTAGTTGTGTACAAACGGAACTGACAATGGCGTGTTGGGAATACGCGGCCCGTAGCTGAGCTTACTCACAAACAGGAAATCCTGTACCAGTAATGTTTTTTCCATGGACCCTGAAGGGATCACGTATGCTTCAAATACGAACGTGCGGATCAGGGTAGCGGCTACAACGGCAAAAATGGCGGCATCCACCCATTCCCTCCAGGAAGGTTTTTTGTGGCGGAGCACCCCTTCTGGTCCGATGAAACGGGGAATGTGATCCTTTGAATATTTCTTGCCTTTCGACTGTTCTGTTTCTGCCTCTTCCACTTTATTGGCGAGCCATGGAAAATAGGCAAACCCGAAGAGCGAAGCCATGGTATGGTCACGAAGTGAGAACCGGTTAAACACCTTGGCAAATTCGATAAAGATGCCGGGGGTTATAAACCAGCCGACAACCGGGATAAGCTGCCAGAACACCCAGTGCTTAGGCCTTCCGGCTATATCCTGCATCACCCAGGTATTATAGAACGGGATCCATGCCTGTGATGCAGGGCGTCCGGCTTTGACAAAAAGTTTGGACAAGCCAAAAGCCGGCAGCAGGACGAGAAGGGTGCCGATCAGGTAAACAACGAACAAATGATAGATTGGCATGTGCCTGTTTTTTATTTAATGCGTTCAAAAATAGCATTATAATTTTCCTGCGGTAACTAATGGCCCGGAAAGTTCTGCTAAAAACGGTGGCCGTAATCAGGATCCCGGTTAATGGCAAAGAAACGCCGGTTAACGGCAGGATCCATGCTGAAAAAACGGGAACAAAAAGTATTATCGCGGCATTACATAGCTGCGGACATCTTCGGGGCTGATGGTTTTCGCTGAAAGGATGACCAGGCGTTCCACCACGTTGCGCAGTTCGCGGATGTTGCCGGTCCAGTCGTAGTCCTGCAGCAGCCTGATCGCCTCTTCTTCCATAGTTTTTTTGGAGATGCCGTAATCGGCGCAGATGTCTTCCAGGAACTGGTCTACCAGGACGGGTATATCGTCCCTGCGTTCGTTCAGCGAAGGCACGTGGATGAGGATCACGCTTAACCGGTGGTAAAGGTCAAGCCGGAATGTTTTTGCATCCACTTCCTGCAGCAGGTCTTTATTGGTGGCCGCGATTACACGTACGTCCACACTAATGTCCTTGTCGGCCCCCACACGCGTAATCTTGCCTTCCTGCAGAGCCCGGAGTACCTTGGCCTGTGCGCTGAGGCTCATGTCGCCGATTTCATCGAGGAACAGTGTACCGCCGTTTGCCTGCTCAAACTTGCCGATGCGTTGTTTGATTGCGGAGGTGAATGATCCTTTTTCGTGACCGAACAGTTCGCTCTCGATCAGTTCGGTCGGGATGGCTGCGCAGTTTACTTCCACCAGTGGACCTGTTACCCGGTTACTTTTTTCATGAACCCATCTTGCCACCAGTTCCTTGCCCACCCCGTTTTCGCCGGTAATGAGGATTCGGGCGTCGGTAGGTGCTACCTTATCAATGGTGTCTTTTATTTTCTGGATAGGGGCCGATCCGCCAATCATTTCCTGTACGCGGCTCACCTTTCTTTTGAGTGTTTTTGTTTCAGTAACCAGGCTGTTGCGTTCCATCGCGTTGCGGATGGTGATCAGCAGGCGGTTCAGGTCGGGTGGTTTGGAAATAAAATCATAAGCGCCCTTTTTTACCGCTTCCACTGCCGTTTCGATATTACCATGCCCCGAAATCATAACGATGGGTATATCGGGATTCGTCTCCCCTGCTTTCTGCAGGAATTCCAGTCCGTCGATCTTTGGCATTTTAATATCACAGAGCACCAGGTCGTACGTTTTTTCCCGGAACTTTTTCAACCCCTCTTCCCCATCGGAAGCCTCGTCCATTTTATACCCTTCGAAAGACAGGATTTCAGTAAGCGTTTTGCGGATCGCTTTTTCGTCATCAATGATCAGGATCTCAGCCATTAAAAAGATTTTGCGCAAAAGTAAATGAAAGATTGATGAATTGCTCCCCGGCTGCGATGGGATTTGAATGGAAGATAAAGGACGAAACGGAATGAGGCCGGGAAAATGGACGGCGATGTCCAAGCGGGGTAAAAAAATAGAGGCCGGATAGAAATCCAGCCTCGCTTTTAAAATCCAATATCCTATGAAAAACCATTACAAAGATGCACATTAAGGGGCAAAGCGCTGCATGCCCGGTAAAATAAAGTTGATCGTAGAACTACGCGGGCGGGCATAAAAAAGGCCGGCAAAGCCGGCCTTCAGTCTATTTCAGGGGAAAATTATTTCTTCAGGTACATCACTTCCTTTACCAGTTTCACTGTCCTTGGCACGTCGGGCAGAGCAGCAGCCACCAGGTTCGGGGCATAGTGAAGTGGGGCATCGGCCGCAGTGATCCGGCGGATCGGGGCATCGAGATAGTCGAACCCTTCCTTCTGGATTCGGTAGGTGATTTCGGAAGAAACGGAAGCAAACGGCCACTGTTCTTCCACGATAACCAGGCGATTCGTTTTCTTCACACTTTCAAGAATGGTCTTCCAGTCGAGCGGACGGATAGTGCGCAGGTCAATCACTTCAGCGCTGATCCCTTCTTTTTCCAGCTCGGCCGCAGCACCCAGTGCCACCTTCATCATCTTATTGAACGACACGATTGTTACATCGGTACCTTCCTTTTTTACATCGGCCTTGCCCAGGGGGATATAATATTCCTCATCCGGGATTTCTGATTTGTCGCCGTACATCTGTTCACTTTCCATGAACATCACGGGATCTTCTTCATAACGGATTGCCTGTTTCAGCAAACCTTTTGCGTCGTAACCGGTACTTGGTGAAACCACTTTAAGACCGGGAATATTTGCATAGAGCGCTTCAAATGCAGTAGAGTGCTGAGCACCCAGCTGACCGGCAGAACCATTGCCACCGCGGAACACGATCGGGCACGAGATCTGGCCACCACTCATGGCGAGCATCTTGGATGCGGTATTGAGGATCTGGTCAAGAGCGAGCACGGCGAAGTTCCAGGTCATGAATTCAACGATCGGGCGAAGGCCGTTCTGCGCGGCACCCACACCAACGGCGGTAAAGCCGAGTTCGGCGATGGGGGTGTCTATAATCCTTTTGGCGCCAAATTCGGCAAGCATACCCTGGCTTACCTTGTAAGCGCCATTGTATTCTGCCACTTCCTCACCCATCAGGAAAACCCTGTCATCTCTTCTCATTTCTTCAGCCATTGCTTCACGCAGGGCTTCACGGAACGCGATTGATCTTGCCATTGTCGATATACTGTTTTAAAGTGGGGCAAATTTACGTGAGTGGGGGGATAAAACCTAAAATCAGTGTCCCCCCAACTTATCTTTGCAGCATGGCTGAAACGGAAGTTCCCCTGATCATTATCGGCGCCGGTCCTATTGGACTCGCCTGTGCACTGGAAGCAAAAAAAGCGGGCATCAGTTACCTGGTCCTCGAAAAAGGCAGCCTGGTGAATTCCCTGTTCAACTACCCGGCAAACATGACGTTTTTCTCTACTTCGGAACGGCTCGAAATCGGTAACGTGCCATTTGTGTCCAGCAGCCCGAAGCCAACGCGGGCTGAAGCGCTGGAGTATTACCGCCGGGTAAAGACGGCATTTGACCTGCAGGTAAACCTGTATGAAGAAGTGCTGGATGTCGAAAACAAGTCCGGCGGATCCTCCATCAGTTTTCGCATAATCACTTCCAGGGCGGTTTACCGTTGTGCCCGCATCATTGTATGTACCGGGTTCTATGATATACCTTACCTGCTGGATGTGCCGGGTGAAAACCTGCCAAAGGTTACCCATTATTATAAAGAACCCCACCCCTATGCATTCCGTAAAGTGATGGTGGTTGGCTCGCAGAATTCGTCGGTGGATGCGGCACTGGAAACATGGCGCAAAGGTGCGGAGGTGACCATGGTGATCCGCAAACCGGAAATCGGGTCAAGGGTAAAGTACTGGGTGCGGCCCGACATCATCAACCGGATTGAGGAAGGCTCTATCCGGGCGTATTTCAATTCATCCATTCTGGAAATACGCGAACTGGAAGTTGACATCATGACCCCCGAGGGAAAGCTCACGCTGGCCAACGATGCAGTGATTGCCACCACTGGTTACCAGCCCAACCTGGCCTTCCTTCGTAAACTCGGCATCCGGTTGTCTGACGACGAAATCCTTTGTCCGTATATAAAGGAAGAAACACAGGAAACAAATGTACCGGGCATCTACCTTGCCGGTGTGATCTGCGGTGGAATGAATACCCACCGGTTGTTTATTGAGAACAGCCGTGTGCATGCGGCAACGATTATCAACCACCTGAAGTCTACAGGTTCCTTCTGAGCAACCAGTCGGTCTGCACATCATCCCCCAGTATAAATTCATGATCTGAAAATCGTTCAAACCCCCATTTCTCATAAAACGCAATGGCCGGAAGGTTATGTTCCCACACACCCAGCCACACCACTTCCTTACCAAGTGAACGGCCAAGGTCGATGGCTGCCTGCATCAGCTCCTTCCCCACTCCTTTCCCGATTGCTTCGCGGATGGCATAAATGCGGGCAATCTCGATGGTTTCCCGTCCTTCCAGACCGGGCGGATTGTTATTTTCCCGCACCCGTGAGTAACCAACCGGAGTGGTGCCTTCCCATGCAATAAAAAAATGGTTGCCGGGCTCCGACACTTCATCTATCAGCATTTGGCTCGAGAACTTTTCGCGCATGAACTTGTCCATATTTTCTTTCGTGTTTACCGGAGCAAACGTATCATGAAAAGTGGAGCGGCTGAGATCCGCTATCAGGGCGGCTTCTGGGGGACCTGCTTTTTTTACATGGATCATATGGTAATGTTGTAATGGTTCGCAACTCAGATCGACAGCGTAAAGGTAGTGCCTGACTGCAATTGCGAACGCACAGCAATGCGGCATTGGATGGCACTGGCAAGGTCGCAAACCAGGTGCAGTCCCAGCCCTGTCTTTTCATTTGCTACGACGGTGTCATCATACAGCGCGCTCACCTGTTCGTCACGTAAACCCGGACCGTTGTCGGTAATCGAAAGTACGGTTTCCCCCTGTTCTTTTATGGCCGACCATCTGATCAGCCCATCCGACTGCCTTCCAAGTGCCTTTACTGCGTTGGCGGTAAGGTTGTGCATGATGGTCTGCAGGTAATTTTCATCGGTGTTCACCTCGAGGTTACCGGGATCGTCGAAAATGATTGTTGTGCCGCTGTTCGCAAACAGTTTTTCGACGTGCTGGTACAGGCTGGCCACTTTAACCGGGCGGATGCTG
Source organism: Chitinophagaceae bacterium (assembly GCA_004173255.1). Taxonomy (GTDB): domain Bacteria; phylum Bacteroidota; class Bacteroidia; order Chitinophagales; family Chitinophagaceae; genus JBEVJC01. Next base: position 16,236 of record SDZZ01000024.1, read on the forward strand.
GGCCTGAACTGTTCCATCTGCCCCTTGCTCCAGAGCAGCATTGATTCCATCGTCTCCAGCAGGCTCCGGGCCGAACTGCCAATCTGTTGCTGCTGGCGTTTTGCCTGCTCGGGTCCCAGCAAGTCGGGTGCATCTTCCTGCAGTTCGAGAAAGCTGACGAGGTTGCTGATGGGGCTTCGCAGGTCGTGGCTGAGTATGGCAAAGAACTTTGCCTTCACTTTGTTGGCCTCATCCAGCTGGTCGTTCAGCCTGATCAGCACCGTATTTGTTTTTTTCCGGACACGGCTCTGCCGCAGGATAAGGGCAACAATTACCAGCAGCAGTGCAATACCTGTTATCAAGCCGATCCGTTGTTTGCGTTCGCTGGAGAGCGCAAGCTGGTTGATTTCGATCTGCTTGTCGCGCAGGCCGATCTCCCGTTTGCTTTCCAGTCCGGCAATAGCGTTTTTGTTTGCCTGCGAATACAGCGAGTCATTGATGGCAGTGCCGGTTTTATATTTATCCAGCGCGTCTTTATAATTTCCCTGCATGGCCAGCATGTCGGAGTATAACATACTGAAGTAAGCCAGGTTTTCCATGTCGCTGGTGGCACGGCAATACTGCAGGCAGCGATCCAGACTGGCGCGTGCGGAATCATACAATGCCTTTTCCTGTGAGCCGGTGAGCCTGGAAAGGGTGTCGGCCCTGATCAGGTTGAGATACGTTTCACCGGTATTACCAAGGTTGATGATTGAATTGTAGTGGGTGGGATTTACTTCATCCCAGATCTGCTGGGATAATTTCTGGTAGTGGATAATGCTGGCGTAGTCGGGGTCGAACAGGATGGCGTATTGGGAATAGATGATGGCCAGGCCGGTACGGTTGCCCGATTTTTTATACATCTCCATTGCCCGCTCGTAGTTGGCCTTTGCCTTATCGGTTTCGCCGGTGGCCATGTATACGTTAGCCAGACCGTTGTAACTGCGGGCAATCTTGTCAGCATTATTTGTTTTAAGGATATACTGCAACGATTTCTCTGCATAGTCTAACGATTTTTTATAGTCCTGCTGGTTATAAAAAACGGTCGACAGGTTATAATAATTGGTACCGATAAGATTGTCGTTGCGGATTTTCAGGGAAAGGTCGAGTGACTCAGTATAATACCGGGTTGCATTCAGGTTATCGCTGGCACGTAGAAAACTGCCGCCAATATCATTGAGTGTAATGGACAGGGTATATTCATCACCCAACTCGCGGGCAGCCGCCAGCACCCTGGTATAAATTTCCAGGGCACCGTCTTTATCCCCCTTTTCGTTGAGGGCGTTTGCCCTGACCACCAGCAGGTGGATCTCCCCTTTTTTCCAATTCATTTTTCTGGCCAGCCGGATGCCTTCATCGGCATACTGCATTGCTTTGGCATGGTCGGTCTTGATGTACTCCAGCGAGATTGCCTCCAGTGTTTTAACCCGGCTGCTATCGTCGAGTGGTTTATTCAATTCCACCAGCAGCGAATCCACAACAGGCTGACCTGTTTTCTGGCAACGGGCAATGGCCGGGAGCAGAAAGGACGAAACGAATAAAAGGAATAATCTGGCCATCGGTATCGGGTGGTTTAGGTGAGCCCTTCCAGCGAGGCTTTGTAACTGCGTCCTACGGGTAACGTAATGTCTTTCACAAATACTTCCTGCGCCGTAATTTTTTCAATGAAATGTTTCTGCACGGCGTAACTGCGGTGGATGCGGACAAAACTGCTGAAAGCCGCTTCCTGTAACAGTTTGCCAAGTATGGACAGCACACAGTATTTCTTTTTCGGTGTAACCACACGCGTATAATCTTTCAGGGCTTCGAGGTAGATGATTTCATGTAGTGGCACTTTTACCTGGTTGTGCCCTTCCTTGATAAAAATGCTGTTGCCTCCGAGTGTGCACTCAAACAGGTTGGCTTTTTCCCGGAGTTCGAGGTAGTCATGTAACCGGTCCATGGCTTTTTCAAAACGTGTTTTATCCAGTGGCTTCACCAGGAAATCCAGCGCTGCCAGTTCAAAAGATTCCACCGCATAATCTGGGAATGACGTAATAAAAATACAGGCAGATTTTTCACCAAGCAGGCGGCGCAGGGCAAGTCCGCTGGTGCCAGGCATATCAATATCGAGCAGCAGTACATCGGGCGGATCTTTCTCCAGGAAAGGTATTGCTTCGTCAGCCGAAGCGTATACTGCTGTTATCGCGAGGAAGGGAAAACGCCGGGCATGTGCCACCGCGCTTAGCCGGTCAATCTCGTTATCATCGATGATAACGGTGCTGTATGTACGGGGCGGAACTGACATGTTTTTCAATATAATAAAAGGATCGGTCAAATGTATATCATTTGACCTGATTCCGCCTTTTTTATACGCAGGCTGCTCCGGTTTGCGGCAGAGCTGCTATTTATCTTTAACCCATAGCACTTATCCGGCAGACAGGTTTTCAATCACCATGGCACTTGCACCACCACCGCCATTGCAAATTCCGGCTGCGCCGTAACGTGCCCCGTTCTGTTTCAGGATATGGATGAGCGTAACCAGGATGCGGGAACCACTGGAGCCAAGTGGATGCCCGATCGCCACAGCACCGCCATGGACGTTGACTTTTTCAGGATCCAGTTTCATGCGACGGGTGTTTTCAATCCCAACCACACTGAAAGCCTCATTGAGTTCCCAGTAACTGATGTCTTCCATTTTCAAACCTGCTTTTGCAACTGCTTTTGGCACGGCCAGGCTTGGCGAGGTAGTGAACCATTCGGGTGACTGCTCGGCATCCGCATACGCCAGGATGCGGGCCAGTGGCTTTAGTCCAAGTTCTTTTGCTTTTTCCGCACTCATCAGCAGAAGCGCAGATGCCCCATCGTTCATGCTGGAGGCGTTAGCGGCGGTGACGGTGCCATCTTTGGTGAATGCCGGGTTCAGCGTGGGAATTTTATCAAACTTTACATTGAATGGCTCTTCGTCTTTACTAAAAATAACCGGGTCGCCTTTACGTTGGGGAATTTCCACAGGGATCACTTCCTCATCAAAACTCCCTTTTTCCCATGCGGCCTGTGCGCGTTTATAACTCGCGATCGCAAACTCATCCTGTTCACCCCGGCTGATACCGCACGCAGATGCGCACAGCTCGGCGGCGTTACCCATCGCCTTTCCATCATACACATCCGTGAGTCCGTCTTTTGCCAGTCCGTCGACAAAGGCAGTGTTGCCGTATTTATTTCCCCAGCGCATGCTGTCTGCATAAAAGGGAACATTACTCATACTTTCCATGCCTCCGGCGATCACGATGTCTGCATCACCCAGCGCAATGCTCTGTGCCGCGAGTGATACGGCTTTCATGCCGCTGGCGCAAACTTTATTTACCGTGGTACAATTTGTTTCGTTGGACAGTCCAGCAAATTTTGCAGCCTGCCTTGCCGGTGCCTGGCCCAGGTTAGCCTGGAGTACACTGCCCATCAGTACGTCCTGCACCAATGAAGCATCCACCCCCGCTTTTCCCAACGCGCCCCTGATGGCAGCGGCGCCCAGTTGCGTTGCAGAAAGGGGTTTGAGTGAACCACCGAAACTTCCGATCGGGGTGCGGACGGCAGAAACAATAACGACTTCGTTCATGGAGGAATAATTTGTCCGCAAAGATAACGATTGTTAGTACAGTGTGGACGCAAACCGCTAAGGATCGGGAGCCATTGCCGGGGTAGCGCGGGAATTATATTGTGGAGATAAAAGCAGGCTTATAAAAAAGACCATCCCGTATAAAGCGGGATGGTCTTTTTACTACGGGAGTATTTATTTTACCACGTCTTCCAGTTCCACGTCGCCGTTGAACTCATCTTCCTGTTCGCGGAGGGTATCCTGGATTACTGCGGCATCGCCCTGCCGGCGATCAACGTGTTTGTCTTTTGCTTTTTTGATCATCTGGGTCAGCACATCAATACATTCACTCGCCGCCGTTTCAAAATGGGCGCCGTTCTTTTTTACAAAATGGTCGTTGCCTGGTACTTCAAGGCGGATCTCACAATAGTCATTTTCAGGGTTTCCTGCCGAGCCCTTATAAAGGGTCACATTCGCGCGCACTATATCATCGCTTTTGAGGGCGCTGACCTTTTCCCTGATAAATTCCTCGAGTGATGCATGGGCTTTGAAACCCAGTGACTGTATGATTATATCCATAACATTAATTTTATATAAGGGTTCCACAATTATGCCAGAATCGACAAGATAAGTGTTAATAACCAGTGCGTTCAGGAAGGCAGGTGCAATGCATGACCAGCGGCCATTACGCGTCGGCCCAATGTGTTAACTTCGCCTGGCACAACCGTAAAACGTGAGGTATGAAATTCAATCTGTCCATTTTAGTACTCATTTTCCTGCTGTCCATTCCATTTACCCCGGAGGCCCAGCAACCGTTACCACCGGCTGAATTCCAAAAGGCGATTGCTCATCCGGATGTACAGGTACTGGATGTGAGAACGGCCGCCGAATATGGAACGGGTCACCTGGATTCGGTGTTTCTGGCCGACTGGAATGCACGCCCTGATTTTATCCGCCGGGTTTCTTCACTCAACAAGTCAAAGCCACTGTACGTGTACTGCCTCAGTGGCGTGCGCAGTGCGCAGGCAGCTGAATGGTTACAAAAGGAAGGATTCAATACGTATACACTGGCAGGCGGAATCAATGCATGGAAAAAGCAAGGTCTGCCCCTGGCAAACGAGGTGATGGTGCCGCAGGTAAGTTTTGCCGATTTTAAAAAATCACTTCCTTCAAAGGGAACGGTGCTCGTTGATGTCGGGGCCGACTGGTGTCCGCCGTGTCATCAGAT
>SDZZ01000878.1 GCA_004173255.1 Chitinophagaceae bacterium
CCCTTGTAGCGGAAGTTCATCGGGGGATAATCGGGCACGGGTGCGGTTACTTCAATCTGCTGCGGCTCTGGTAATAATTGCAATGGCCGTGGCTTACCGGTTTGCCAGTTGATGGTGGGCAATTCGTTCAGAGAAGCACTTTCTTTAAAAGAATTTTCCGGCCAGTAATGTTCTGCCGGCAGGTACCGATGGATATGGCCACCTCCCAGTTTTCCTTCCACGCGATCGAGTAAGAGAGCAAGGTTGGCATCATCGAGACCACCATTATGTTCCCATAATTTTTCCTGTACTGCAGAGAGTTCTTCTACTTTCGGTGCTTCCAGCGTAAACAATTCGATGCCCAGGGCAGGTTCCATAGTGGCGATCTTATCTTCAAATAATTTAAATAAATGTTTGCTGTTTGCAGAAGGCCGGTTGGTACCGATGCCGATCTGTTCAATTTTTCCATCAAGCCTGAATCCTTTGAAGATCGCGCTGCGCAAGCCTTTTTCTTCCTGCGATAAACGGCTGCACAGGGTATCAAGCAGGCGTGTAAGTGCAATTTCAATCCCGGTGGCGGTAGCTATTGGTTCCAGGCAGGGAAGCCTATCTGCATAGGGTGCTACCGGTTGAACAGGGATCAGTATTTCTTCTGTGATGCCTAAAGCCTGGTCCATCCGGGTGAGCAGTTCAGGCCCGAATCTCCGTCGCAACGATGGCCGAGGCATATCGATAAAACTACCAACCTGCCGGAGCCCGAGTTTTTCAAGGCGCTCAATCAAAGGCAGGGCTATCCGCAATGCTGTAACCGGTAAGGGCAGCATGGCGGCTCTTTGTTGGGTTACGTCAACAATCGAATATCCAGGCTTACACCTCGCCACGGCCCAGGCACAGCCAATGGTATCTGCCATGGCAGCCTGAGTGTAATAACCAAACTGGTGAAAGCGTTTATGTATTTCCGTTAGATAGGCTGTTTCCCCTTTCCATAAATGTGCGCAACCTGAAACATCGAGCAGCAGTGCATCCGGTAAATCCACCGCTACCATGGGCGTAAAGCGGATGCACCACTCCGCCAGGC
>SDZZ01000879.1 GCA_004173255.1 Chitinophagaceae bacterium
GCAACCCAGAAAAGCCAGAGTTGGGTTATAGCCCAGCCGCCTTCAAATACTGCTGGTCCCGTGCTGCGTGCGGGGTTGACGGAAAGATTGGTGACGGGAATGCCGATGAGGTGGATTAAAGTCAGGCCAAGTCCAATGGCCAAGGGTGCGAAACCCTTGGGAGCGCGTCCGTCAGTGGCTCCGAGGATGATCATGAGAAAGAAAAAAGTGAGCACGATTTCCGCCATGAGGCAGGCGGGTAAGGAGTATCCACCCGGGGAATGTGCGTCAAATCCATTGGAGGCAAACCCGGCATGCACGTCAAATCCACTCTGACCCGACGCAATCAAGTAAAGAACCCCGGCACCCAGAAGCCCGCCGACGACCTGGGCAACGATATAGGGAAGAAGATCCCGGGCCGGAAACCGTTTGCCTGCCCAAAGTCCGACGGAAACCGCCGGATTGAGATGACAGCCGGAAATGTGGCCGATGGCATAGGCCATGGTCAGGACCGTAAGTCCAAAGGCAAGGGAGACGCCAACGAAACCGATGCCCAGGTTGACCGCACCATCGGCGGTCATGAATTTGGCGGCGAGGACAGCGCTGCCGCAACCGCCGAAAACCAGCCAAGCGGTGCCAAGCATTTCAGCCGCCGCGCGTTTGCCGAGTGTGATGGTGGACATAAGGATGTGGATTTGGTTTGATACTACGGTGGTAATGCGGAAGAATAGGGAATGCCGTTGTGAAGGTTACTGCGCAAACAGGAATGTTACTCTGGAGCGATCGCTGAATACAGAAAAAATTGCACGTCAGGGCCTGCCTGCGTGGCCATTTGTTGAGCTTCTGAACAAGTGGCCATGTCCCCAAGCCTTGGAGTTGCTTTATGCTTTAAAGGCGCGCTGCGGGAAACCCGGTGGCGCACAATATATGCAGTCTGGGAGCCAAGCATGAAATTGTCAAGTATTCTTCGGACCACGCATGCATTCCACCTTGGTTTATTTGCTTCTATTTTGCTGAATTTTAATGTTTAAATATTGATAATCAACGAGTTGTGCAGAGTGTGCGGGAATTGCCCG
>SDZZ01000880.1 GCA_004173255.1 Chitinophagaceae bacterium
GAGGTGCAGGAACTGGTCGGCCAGGAAGTAAACCGCTTTCTGCGGCTGGTACGATTTCCATCCGTCGATCAGTGTATGGGTCAGGAAAATGATAAGTCCGACATACCAGTATGCCATCCCCAGCAGCAGCACCGCCATCCCGCCGGCAACCAGTGTATGGAAATATAATTCCGGGCAGGCAAAATGTTTAACCCGGCGTTTAATTACCCAGCTGTCGGGCTGTAATACAAAATCGGCCAGCAGGTGGGAGAGGATCAGTTTGGTAAGCCAGGTTAATTCCATACGTCGCGATCATTTAAATAGTTGGCGGTAGATGGCAAGTAATTTACTCAATTCCTCCCATCCGGCGGATTGTACATGTTTATTAACCGTTGATTGTGATTTGCGGATTTTTTTTGCGGCAGCTACCTGCGTTGAACCATCCAGGAGCAGCGACAGCACCCTGGCCTGTTTACCTGTAAGCTCCCGGAAAATATAGTCGGTGAACAGTGCAATCACTTCCAGGGTACCATTGATTTTTCCATCATTGCTGCGTAGCAGCAGCCTGCTCCCCGACAACTTTCCCAGTTCATCCATCCCCCTGCCCGAAAGGATAAATGCTTCACCGGTGGATACACTCAGCTTCCTTACCTGCCCGCCCACGTCACCGATACCCACTGAAGCACGGATATCGAAACCGGTTCCATACTGTCTTGCTTCCATCCGCAGTTTGAGCATCAGGTGTAACGCGTCTGCCGGGTCTTTAACATAAACCTGGAAACTGTCGCCCCGGTAAAATTCCCATTTGAAAGCCGCCATGGCTGTTTCAAGTTGCTGGTACAGTTTCTTCTCCTGTGCCTTCTCAAGCAGGGTAGAGTTCACTATATCCGCGGTGATAACTGCAGCATTTGCCATTGTATATGGAAACCGGGATTACCAGCCGGTCTTACCCCAAAGGTAAGACATTCGCCTAAAAAGGCGAATTATTTGAATTATCGCCTTAAAAGGCGAATTAGATAAATTATCGGCTGAAAAGACGAATTAGCTGGTTTATCGCCTTAAAGCACGATAACGG